>NZ_CP042427.1:0-317415 GCF_009069125.1 Buchnera aphidicola (Aphis fabae) | reverse complement strand
AAATGTTGCTAAATACCTTGTCGAAGGTGATTTAAGAAGAGAAAAAACTTTAAATATTAAACGTTTAATTGATCTTAACTGTTATCGTGGTGTACGTCATCGTAAGAGTCTTCCAGTTCGTGGACAAAGAACAAAAACAAATGCTCGTACTTGTAAAGGCCCTAGAAAAGCAATAAAAAAATAATTTAGGTAATTTTAATTATGGTTAAAAATTCAGTTATTCGAACACGTAAACGTATAAAAAAACAAATAACAGATGGAATAGCACATATTCATGCATCATTTAACAACACCATTGTCACTATCACTGATCGTCAAGGTAATTCTTTAGGCTGGGCAACTTCTGGAGGTTCTGGTTTTAGAGGTTCTAGGAAATCGACTCCTTTTGCTGCACAAGTTGCAGCTGAACGTTGTGCAGAAATAGTTAAAGATTATGGTATAAAAAATTTAGAAGTAATGGTAAAAGGTCCTGGTCCAGGAAGAGAATCTACTATTAGGGCTTTAAACGCCGCTGGATTTCGTATTACAAATATTACTGATGTTACACCTATTCCTCATAATGGTTGCCGTCCTCCTAAAAAACGTCGTGTTTAAATTTTAGGAATTATTGGAGAATCAAATGGCAAAATATTTAGGTCCTAAATTAAAGTTAAGTCGACGTGAAGGAACTGATTTATTTTTAAAATCTGGATTTCGTTCAATAGAATCAAAATGTAAGTTAGAACATCCACCTGGACAACATGGTATTCGAAAACCTAGGTTGTCTGATTATGCAATTCAATTACGTGAGAAACAGAAAGTACGTCGTCTTTATGGTGTATTAGAAAGACAATTTAGAATATATTATAAAAAAGCATCGCGTTTAAAAGGTAATACTGGAGAAAATTTATTACAGATTTTAGAGCGCAGACTAGACAATGTAGTCTATCGCATGGGATTTGGATGTACACGTGCTGAATCAAGACAGTTAATTAGTCATAAATCTATTCAAGTTAACAATCATGTTGTTAATATTGGATCATATCAAGTTTCTCCTGATGATCGGATATCTATTAGAGATAAATCAAAGAGTCAATCTCGAATAAAAGCTGCTTTAGAAATAACTGAACAAAGAGAAAAACCAATTTGGATTGAAGTAGATGTTATCAAAATGGAAGGAATTTTTAAACGTTTTCCTGAACGTTCAGATTTATCTGCAGAAATTAACGAACATTTGATTGTCGAACTTTATTCTAAGTAATAAATTTATTATTAGATATAGAGGTTTATTGTGCAGAATTCTATTATAGGTTTTTTAAAACCACGTTTAGTTGATATTGAGCAAATTACTCCGACTCATACTAAAGTTACACTAGAACCATTAGAACGAGGTTTCGGTCATACGCTTGGAAATGCATTGCGAAGGATATTATTATCTTCTATTCCAGGTTGTGCTGTAACAGAGGTAGAAATTGATGGTGTTCTACATGAGTATAGTACTAAAGAAGGAATTCAAGAAGATATTTTAGAGATTTTATTAAATTTAAAAGGATTAGCAATTAAACTACATGGAAAAGATGAAGCTTTTATTACTCTTAAAAAATCAGGAATTTGTTGTGTGACTGCTGCAGATATTATACATGATAGCGATGTTGAAATCATTAAACTAAATCATATTATTTGTCATTTAACAGATAATAATTCTTCTATTCAGATGAGAATTAAAGTACAACGTGGAAGGGGTTATATCCCAGCTTCTTCTAGAATACATGCAGAAGATGATTTAAGACCTATAGGTTGTTTATTAGTAGATGCATGTTATAGCCCTATTAATAGGATTGTGTATAATGTTGAAGCTGCACGAGTTGAACAAAGAACAGATCTAGATAAGTTAATTATTGAAATGAAAACAAATGGAACAATTGATCCTGAAGAAGCTATAAGACGTGCAGCAACTATTTTATCAGAACAATTAGAAGCATTTGTTGATTTACGAGATGTTAAAGAACCTGAAGTTAAAGAAGAAAAACCTGAATTTGAACCTATTTTATTACGTCCTGTAGATGATTTAGAGTTAACTGTTCGATCAGCTAATTGTCTTAAAGCTGAATCTATACATTATATAGGTGATTTAGTACAAAAAACTGAAGTTGAACTTTTAAAAACACCTAATCTAGGTAAAAAATCATTAACTGAAATTAAAGATATATTAGCTTCTCGTAATTTATCTCTTGGGATGAAGTTAGAAAAATGGCCTCCATTAAATATTTTAGAAGAATAATTTTATTATTATACTTATGCATTAATATGTGATTAATTTTTTTTACAAAGGTATTAAATTATGAGACATCGGAAAATTGGTCGTCAGTTAAATTGTAACAGTAGTCATCGTAATGCCATATTCAAAAATATGGCATGTTCATTGTTCTTAAATGAAATTATAAAAACTACATTAGCAAAAGCAAAAGAACTTCGTAGAATTGTCGAACCTATGATTACTTTTTCAAAAATAGACAATGTTGCTCGTAGAAGATTAGTTTTTTCAAGGGTTCGAAACAATGAAGTAGTTGCTAAATTATTTCAAAATTTAGGCCCTGTTTTTTCTGAGAGATGTGGTGGTTATACTCGTATTTTAAAATGTGGGTTTCGAGCTGGAGATAAAGCTCCAATGGCTTATATTGAGCTAGTTGATCGGGTGAAAAAAAACTCCAAAACAAGTAGTGTAAAAAATATTAAAAATTGATATTTAGATACAATAAATATTATTATATGTTTAAGCAAACGGAAGTATACCGTTTGCTAGTTTATTCGAGAAATAAAATATTTTTATAATAATATTTTTCCAACTTTAAAATTATATTTTTTTGAAAGTATTATTTCTTTTATACTTAAAATATTTTTACCAGGTATTTGTATTTTTTCAATATTTAAGATGTTGTTTTTTGTAATTATTTGAATTCCATTTTTATCAATAGAAACAATTTTACCTATTGAATTATTGTCAATAGTATTTTTTATTACGCTTGCCTGCCAAACTTTAATAGGTATTTCATCCATAATAAAATAACATATTGGCCAAGGATTAAAAGCACGTATTAGTCGTTCTAAAAAATCGGCATCTTTATTCCAATTTAATAATGCATCTTTTTTAAGAATTTTTTTTGAAAAAGTTACGTATTTTTCATTTTGTTGAGTTTCTATTAATATGTTATTTTTTATTTGATCTAAAGTTTTTAGTAATATATCAATTCCAATTTCAACTAGTTTTAAAGTTAATGTTGCTGATGTTTCTTGAGAAGAGATTTTACATTCTTTTAACATTATTATATTTCCAGCATCAATTTTATTATTCATTTTGATAATACTTATACCAGTTTTTTTATCGCCAAATAAAATTGCTGATTGAATTGGTGATGCTCCTCTCCATCTAGGTAGCAATGAAGCATGAACATTAATACATCCTTGTGGAAATATAGATAATATTTTTTGGGGTATTATTTGACCATATGAAACTACTATCATAATTTCTGCAGAAAAATTTGATACTATTTTTTGAAATTTTTCATCATCTAGTTTTAATGGTTGTAAAATAGGAATGTTTTCTTTAATTGCTGTTTTTTTGACGGGGGAAAAAATTATTTTTTGCCCTCTTCCAGATGGAAGATCTGGCTGAGTAATTACAGCTTTTATATTATATTGGTGTTTTATTAAAGCAGATAAATGTTTTTCAGAAAAATATGATGTTCCTGCAAAAATAATTTTCAGTTTTTTCAAATTAGTTTATATCCTTTAAAGTATTTTATTTTTTTTGTTTATTTTTTTAATTTTTTTTTCAATTCTTGTTTGTTTTAATAAGGATAAATAATCTATAAATAATTTTCCTTGCAAATGATCAATTTCATGTTGTATACAAATAGATAACACTGAATTTGCTTCTATTTCTATTTCTTTTCCAAATAAGTTTAAAGCTTTTACTTTAATATAATCTGATCTTGGTATAAAAGCACGGTATTCTGGAATAGATAAGCATCCTTCTTGGATACTATTATTTCCTTTTTTTTCAATAATTTTAGGATTAATTAGTATTAAATGTTCTTTGTTGATATTTTCTTTACTAATAACTACGATTTGTAATTGAATATCAACCTGAGTTGCTGCTAAACCTATTCCTTCGTTTGTATACATAGTATCTAACATATTAAAAGCTAAATTTTTTATTTCTTTTGTAATTATATTAACAGGTTTTGCAATAAGTCTTAATCTTGGATCTGGATATTGTAATATTTTTAAAACAGACATATATTTATTTGTATTAGTTATAAAATTATTTAATTTTATAGTATAAACTCTTTTAATATAATTAAAAGTTAACTTTCAATACTTTTAAAAAATTTTCACTCTTTATTTAAATAAAAATTAATTATTATTAAATTGACTTATTAACTTTCAATATATTATAAATTTTTATATATTAAATAGTTAAAATATTTAAAAAATAATATATCAAATATGTTATTAAATATTTAAATTTTTCAATATGTAGTTGAGGATATAATGTTTGAAATATTAATATATTTATTTGAAACTTATGTTCATAGTGAATCAGAAATGTCTATTGATTATGAAAGTCTAACAAATGATTTGTCAGATATAGGTTTTCAACAAAAAGATATTTATAATGCACTACTCTGGTTAAAAAATTTATCTTGTTATAAAAAAAACGATCTTTCATCTATTAGTTTAGCTTCAAATCAAATTTCAACACGTATTTATAATCAAGAAGAATTGTTTAAGTTAAATTCTGATTGTCGTGGTTTTATGCTGTTTTTAGAACAATTAGAAATATTAACTTTAGATACACGTGAAATGATTATTGAAAGAATTATGGCTTTAGAAATTAATGAGTTAAATCTAGAGGATTTAAAATGGATTATTTTAATTGTTTTATTTAATGCTCCAGGGTGTGAAATAGTTTATAGAAAGCTGGAAAATTTATTATTTAATTTTACAACAGAAATAATACATTAAGTTTTTAAATAATATTTTTTATATGAGAATTATTCAATGAGTAAAAATTTTCATTTAAATTCGTTAGCGTGTTGTATACAAAAATTATATTGTAAAAAAATAATTGCATATCCTACAGAATCTATGTTTGGCTTAGGATGTGATCCTGATAGTCAAATAGCTGTTGAAAACTTATTAAGTTTAAAGAAAAGAAGTATAAAAAAAGGTTTTATATTAGTAGCCGCTTATTATAATCAAATAAAAAAATATATTGATGAAACTAAAATATCAGCAAATCAAAAAAAAAATATGTTTCATTATTGGCCAGGACCTTTTACGTTTTTAGTTCCATCAAATGCTTTAACTCCGTATTGGTTAACTGGAAAATCTAATACTATAGCAGTACGTATTAGCAACCATTTAAGCATAGTTAAATTATGTACTATTTTTGGAAAACCATTAATATCAACAAGTGCTAATTTTTCAAATATGCCTCCATGTCTTACTAGAGCAAGTGTGTTAAAAAATTTTGGAAAAGATTTTCCATTACTGAATGGTAATATAGGAAGTGAAAAAAATCCTTCTAAAATAATTAATATTATGAATGGAAATTTAATTCGTTATGCGTAAATACAACAATGAGAATTTTAACTATGCTTTGTTTGGAAATCCTATTAATCATAGTAAATCTCCTCAGATTCATGATCTTTTTTCTAAACAAACTAAGATTTTACATATTTATAAATCTATTAATATTCCATTAAATCAATTTTCTTTATTAGTAACTTATTTTTTTAATAATCATATTCAAGGAGCTAATGTTACTTCTCCTTTTAAAAAAGAAGCTTATTATTTTTCTAATAAACTAAGTAAAAGAGCTCAAATCGCTAAATCTGTAAATACATTAAAAAAAGTAGATAATCAATATATTTTAGGAGATAACACTGATGGTATTGGATTATTATCTGATTTAAATAGATTGAAATTTATAAAAAAAAATTTTTCTATATTAATATTAGGAGCAGGAGGAGCAGTTCAAGGTGTTCTTTTATCAATTTTATCTTTAGGATGCTCAGTTTATATTTTAAATAGAACCGTTTCCAATGCTATAAATTTAGTTAATCAATTTAAACAATATGGAAATATTAAAATATTTGAAAAAGATGACTTAAAAAATAAATTTTTTGATTTAGTAATTAATGGTTTATCTAGGAATATTCAATATAATACCAGTTTTATTCCATTATATTTATTTTCTTCTGAAACTTTTTTTTATGATATGAATTATGGGTTAGAAAATACATCTTTTCTTAATTGGTGTCTGAAAATAAATGCTAAGTATGTTTCAGATGGAATAGGAATGTTAGTTTTTCAGGCTGCTCATTCTTTTTTAGAATGGCATGGTATATTGCCAAAAACAGATTATATTATCGATATCTTAAAGAAAAATTAATTTTTTATATAAATTAATTTACAGAATACTTAAAATATACAAAAAAAAATTTTATATATTCACTGAATATGAAAGAAAATACTTGACTCTTTTTTTTCGATCTGTATTATTTAATATAATACTTATTTAAAACAATAATTTTATATACAACTTAAAAGTCCCCTTCGTCTAGAGGTTAGGACATCGCCCTTTCACGGCGGCAACAGGGGTTCAAATCCCCTAGGGGACGAAATAAAAATAATTTTTTAAAATTAATTCTATACTAATTTAAATTATTGTGTTATTCTTTAAAAAATGTTAAAAAACATATATAAATAAAGCTCTTTAAAAATTCGGAAAACAAGCATATATTTTTTATTTTTAAAAAAGACACCTGTGGGTTGTAAGGTTAAGCAAATAAGCGTACATGGTGAATGCCTTGGCAGTCAGAGGCGAAGAAGGACGTGCTAATCTGCGAAAAGCGTCGGTAAGCTGATATGAAGCGATATAACCGTCGATATCCGAATGGGGAAACCCGATACATTTATGTATCATTATTAATTGAATTAAATAGATTAATAAAGCAAACCAAGGGAACTGAAACATCTAAGTACCTTGAGGAAAAGAAATCAACCGAGATTCCCTTAGTAGTGGCGAGCGAAAAGGGAAAAGCCCAGAACTATAATCAATATATTTTATAGTAGAATGATTTGGAAAATTCAGCGATACATGGTGATAGCCCAGTATACGAAATAAAATATTTTGTGAGTTCGAAAAGTAGAGCGGGACACGAGAAATCCTGTTTGAATATGGGGGGACCATCCTCTAAGGCTAAATACTCCTGACTGACCGATAGTGAACTAGTACCGTAAGGGAAAGGCGAAAAGAACCCCGGCTAGGGGAGTGAAATAGAACCTGAAACCGTGTACGTACAAGCAGTGGAAGCATTTGGAAATATGAAATGTGACTGCGTACCTTTTGTATAATGGGTCAGCGACTTGTATTCTGTAGCAAGGTTAACCGAATAGGGGAGCCGAAGGGAAACCGAGTCCTAAATAGGCGTTAAGTTTCAGGATACAGACCCGAAACCCGGTGATCTAGCCACGGGCAGGTTGAAGGTTGGGTAAAACCAACTGGAGGACCGAACCGACTGATGTTGAAAAATCAGCGGATGACCTATGGCTAGGGGTGAAAGGCCAATCAAACCGGGAGATAGCTGGTTCTCCCCGAAAGCTATTTAGGTAGCGCCTCGTGAATTCATCTACGGGGGTAGAGCACTGTTTCGGTTAGGGGGCCATCCCGGCTTACCAATCCGATGCAAACTCCGAATACCGTAGAATGCTATCACGGGAGACACACAGCGGGTGCTAACGTTCGTTGTGGAAAGGGAAACAACCCAGACCGCCAGCTAAGGTCCCAAAGTCATAGTTAAGTGGGAAACGATGTGGGAAGGCATAAACAGCCAGGATGTTGGCTTAGAAGCAGCCATCATTTAAAGAAAGCGTAATAGCTCACTGGTCAAGTCGGCCTGCGCGGAAGATGTAACGGGGCTCAAACTATGCACCGAAGCTGCGGCAGTAAAAATTAATTTTTTTACTGGGTAGGGGAGCGTTCTGTAAGCCGTCGAAGATATATTGTAAAATATATTGGAGGTATCAGAAGTGCGAATGCTGACATGAGTAACGATAAAGCAGGTGAAAAACCTGCTCGCCGAAAAACCAAGGTTTCCTGTCCAACGTTAATCGGGGCAGGGTAAGCCGACACCTAAGGCGAGGCTGAAAAGCGTAGTCGATGGACAACAGGTTAATATTCCTGTGCTTAGTTTTATTGCGAAGGGGGGACGAAGAAGGTTAGGTTATCCAGGTGACGGTTATCCTGGTTTAAGTGTGTAGGTATGATAGCTAGGCAAATCCGGTTATCTTTAATCTGAGGCATGACGACGAATCATTAAGGTGATGAAGTAACTAATACCACGCTTCCAAGAAAAGCCTCTAAGCTTCAGATAAAATTAAATCGTACCCAAAACCGACACAGGTGGTTAGGTAGAGAATACTAAGGCGCTTGAGAGAACCCAGGTGAAGGAACTAGGCAAAATAGTGCCGTAACTTCGGGAGAAGGCACGCTAGTTTAAGTGAAAGGATTTTCTCCTTAAGCTAAAGCTAGTCGAAGATACCAGCTGGCTGCAACTGTTTATTAAAAACACAGCACTGTGCAAACACGAAAGTGGACGTATACGGTGTGACGCCTGCCCGGTGCCGGAAGGTTAATCGAAGGGGTTAAAGGAAACTTGAAGCTCTGAACTGAAGCCCCGGTAAACGGCGGCCGTAACTATAACGGTCCTAAGGTAGCGAAATTCCTTGTCGGGTAAGTTCCGACCTGCACGAATGGCGTAATGATGGCCAGGCTGTCTCCACCTGGGACTCAGTGAAATTGAAATTGCTGTGAAGATGCAGTATACCCGCGGCAAGACGGAAAGACCCCGTGAACCTTTACTATAGCTTGACACTGAATTCTGAATTTTAATGTGTAGGATAGGTGGGAGGCTATGAAGTTAAAACGCTAGTTTTGATGGAGCCAATCTTGAAATACCACCCTTTACAATTCGGTATTCTAACCTAACGCCGTTATCCGGTGTAGAGACAGTGTCTGGTGGGTAGTTTGACTGGGGCGGTCTCCTCCCAAAGAGTAACGGAGGAGTACGAAGATTGGCTAATCACGGTCGGACATCGTGAGTTTAGTGCAAAGGCATAAGCCAGTTTGACTGTGAGCATGATAATGCGAGCAGGTGCGAAAGCAGGTCTTAGTGATCCGGTGGTTCTGTATGGAAGGGCCATCGCTCAACGGATAAAAGGTACTCCGGGGATAACAGGCTGATACCGCCCAAGAGTTCATATCGACGGCGGTGTTTGGCACCTCGATGTCGGCTCATCACATCCTGGGGCTGAAGCAGGTCCCAAGGGTATGGCTGTTCGCCATTTAAAGTGGTACGCGAGCTGGGTTTAGAACGTCGTGAGACAGTTCGGTCCCTATCTGCCGTGGGCGTTGGAAGATTGAGGGGGGCTGCTTCTAGTACGAGAGGACCGAAGTGGACGCATCACTGGTGTTCGGGTTGTCATGCCAATGGCATTGCCCGGTAGCTATATGCGGAAAAGATAAGTGCTGAACGCATATAAGCACGAAACTTGCCCCAAGATTAATCTTCCCTGAAACAGAAATGTTTACTGAAGGGACGTTGAAGACTACAACGTTGATAGGCTAGATGTGTAAGCATAGCAATATGTTGAGCTAACTAGTACTAATGACCCGAGAGGCTTAACCTTACAACACCAGAGGTGTTTTTAAATTAAATAAATTTAATAAAAAGCTTGTTTTACTGAATTTATTGTTGTATTAATATATATATATATTATAATAGCATTATAAAACTAAAATGCCTGGTAAAAATAGTGTAGTGGTACCACCTGAATCCATTCCGAACTCAGAAGTGAAACGCTTCATCGCCAATGGTAGTACGGGGTCTCCCCGTGTGAGAGTAGGTAAATTCCAGGCATAAAAAAACCCGAAAAAATTTTTTCGGGTTTTTTTATATGTAAAAAAAAGATTTTTTCAAGAATAAGTAATTATAAGAATATTTAATGTTTTAAAAAAAATAATTTTTTATAGAAATAGATATAAAAATTCTTTTTTAAATACATTACTTTCTAGCTAACAATAGATTTACATGTTAATCTATTAAAAATTTTATATTATTTTTGATTTTTTATTGTTTATGATAAAAATCATTTATAATTATTTTTGTTCGTTTTTTAATTTAGTATATTTTTATGTGAAGGTAATATAGATGTCCAAGATTAAAGGTAATGTTAAGTGGTTTAATGAATCTAAAGGTTTTGGTTTTATTACTCCAGAAGATGGAAGTAAAGATGTTTTTGTTCATTTTTCAGCTATACAGAGTAATGGATTTAAAACTTTAGCAGAAGGTCAAAGTGTTGAATTTGAAATTACTGAAGGAGCAAAGGGGCCATCTGCTGCTAACGTTATTAGTTTATAGAGTATTATCTATGATGTTTTATAGAGATAATAACAATTAAATATCTTTTTTTAGTACGGCTCTTTATCGAGCTGTACTATATGCAATATATTTTGTAGTTTTATATATTTTTTTATAAAACCATTCTTACCATATTGATTTGACTAATATCATGATATAAAGTTTCAATTTGTTTAAAATTTTTAGCGCATATTGTAATTGAAATAGAAATATAATTTCCCCTGTTACTTGATTTAACTTGAGGTGTATAATCTCCAGGAATCTGAATTTGAATGACTTTTATTATTTGATCAATAAGTTCAGGCTGAGCTAAACCAATGATCTTATAAGTAAAAAAACAAGGGAATTTTAACATTTCTCGTAATTTTGTCTTCATTAACTAATCCTGGTTTTATTTTTTATAAAATATTTATAATTTTAGAATAAATTTTATAAAATATTCTATAAATAATATATAATTATTTTAATAATTAACGTATATTTCGATATTTTACATATTTTAAAATTCAATTTACAGATATAAAATTTTTAAAATATTTAAATTCTAACTAATATAGTTAGTTTATCATATTGACAATATAGAAAATAATATATTTTATATTATTTTTTTTTAAATTTTTTATAGGAAAATTATGTTAAAATTTTTTAATACATTAACTAGTAAAAAAGAAAAATTTAAACCTATTAAAAATAAGAAAATTAATTTATATGTTTGTGGTGTTACTGTTTATGATTTTTGTCATATTGGTCACGCACGTACTTTTGTTGTATTTGACATGATAGTACGTTATTTAAGATTTTTAGGTTTTCAAGTAAAATATATTCGAAATATTACAGATATTGATGATAAAATTATTTTAAAATCTTTGGAAAAAGATGTAGATATTAAAATTTTTTCAAATTCTATGATAGATGCAATGAAACAGGATTTCTTACGTTTAGGGATTGATTCTCCCGATCAAGAACCACGAGTTACAGAACATATTTATGATATTATTCACATTATTAAAAAACTAATTCAGAACAAAAATGCATATATAAATAGTCAGGGTGATGTTGTTTTTTCAATAGATAGTGATAAGTATTATGGTTCTTTATCTCGTCAATCTTTAAAAAATTTAATTTCTAGTAAACGTATGACTTCAAATACAATAAAGCAAAATCCATTAGATTTTGTACTTTGGAAAAAATCTAAAGAAACAGATAAATGCTTTTGGGAATCACCTTGGGGAAAAGGTAGACCTGGATGGCATATTGAATGCACAGCTATTACTAATGTTGCTTTTGAAAATTATATAGATATTCATGGAGGTGGTTCAGATCTTTTATTTCCTCATCATGAAAATGAAATATCTCAATCAAGATGTTTTAATAATGAATTTAAAATTAATTTTTGGATTCACTCTGGTATGGTAATAATACATGATCAAAAAATGTCTAAATCATTAGGTAATGCATATTTTTTAAAAGATGTTTTATTACACTATCAACCTGAAGTATTGCGTTATTTTTTCTTATCTACACATTATCGTCATCCTCTTTATTATTCTGAAGAAAATTTAAAAACAGCAGAATCATCATTAAAGTACTTATATAATACACTGTATAATACCGATCCTATTCCTAATTCTACAGAAGGTATAAATTTAGAATGTCTATTTTATGATGCAATAAATGATGATTTTAACACTCCAGAAGCGTTTTTTATATTAATGAAAATAGCTAGAAAAATTAACTATTTTAAGAAAAATGATTTATATAAATCTAATTTGCTTGCTTTTCGATTGAAAAAATTAGCTATTAGTTTAAATTTTTTATTAGAAGAACCTGAAGATTTTTTACAAAAAAAATCTTTTTTTACTCAAGAAAAAATAAAAAAAATTGAAATTTTGATTGAAAAACGAAATATTTATAGAAATTTGAAACGTTGGAAAGAAGCTGATCAATTACGCGATGAAATACGAAAATTCAATGTAATTTTAGAAGATTCATCTGATAAAACATTTTGGAGATACAAGAAATAAATAATTTTTCTCAAATTTTTAAATGTCATGATATTTTTCACAAGCTTCTAACGTATTTTGAAGTAATGTTATAACAGTCATCGGCCCAACTCCACCTGGAACTGGAGTTATATAAGAAGCTTTTAAGGATGCGGATTTAAAATCAACATCACCAACTATAGAACCGTTTGGTAATTGATTAATTCCGACATCAATTACAATAGAATCTTGCTTTATCCAACTTCCTTTTAAAAAATTTGGTTTTCCAATAGCAACAATTAATAAATCAGCATTATTTACATGGTTTTTTAAATTTTTAGTAAATCTATGTGTAATAGTTGTTGTACATCCTGCTAATAATAATTCTAAACTCATAGGTCTTCCTACTATATTAGATGCCCCTACTACAACTGCATTCAGTCCATGTGTTTTAATTTTCATATAATTTAACATAGTAATGATACCTTTGGGAGTACAAGCTCTTAAAGTAGGATTTCTTTGACATAATAATCCTGTGTTATATGGGTGAAATCCGTCTACGTCTTTATCTGGTCTGATACTTGTAAAAATTTTAAAATGATTAATTTTTTTAGGAATAGGTAGTTGAATTAAAATACCATCTATATTAATGTCATTATTTAATTTATCAATAAGATGTAATATTTTTTCTTCTTTAACAGTGTTTGGAAAATTCCAATATTTAGAAATTAATCCAACATTTTTACAAGCTAATATTTTTTTATTTACATAAACTTGAGAAGCAGAATTGTTTCCTATTAAAATCATTGCTAATCCTGGAATTCTTTTTCCATTTTTTTGTCTTTTTTGTATTTTTTTTAAAATTTTTATTTCTAAATTTTCTGCTATTTTTCTACCATCTATAATTATTGCCGCCATTATTTAGTAACTCAATTAATTTGTATTTAATTAAAAATTATTTATCATTTAATATATTTTTTGAACATAATGTTAATTTAGTTGCATATATAGTATTTTAATGTTAAATTTTATATTATATTTTTAATGCGTTCTTAGCTCAGCTGGATAGAGCAACGGCCTTCTAAGCCGTAGGTCACAGGTTCGAATCCTGTAGAACGCAAAAATTACTTTCTATTATTTTTTGTATTTCTTTTTTAATAATATCAGGTTTTTTTATTCCATCAATTTTAAAAAATTTTAACTTTTTTAACTGTTCTTCTTTTAAATAATATTTATTCAATATATGATTATTTTTTTTGTAATTTTCAAGTCTATTTTGAATGCTTTCGATTTTATCATCTTCTCGAATAATCAGTGTTTCTTTGGTTATATCATCTTTTCCTTCTTGTTTTGGGGGATTAAAGTAGATATGATAAGTTCTACCTGATTGTATATGTATTCTTCTACCTGATATTCTTTGAAGTATTAATGCATCTGGTACAATAAATTCAAAAACAAAATTTATTTTAATATCTAAATTTGATATATATTCTGCTTGTTGAATTGTTCTTGGAAATCCATCTAATAAAAAACCTTGACTACAATCTTTTTGTTTGATTCTTTCATAAATAAGATTACAAACAATATTATCTGAAACTAATTCTCCATTTTTTAAAATATTATATATTTTTTTCCCAATTTTATTTTTTAATTTAATATGTGCACGTAATATATCTCCTGTAGATATTTGTGGGATTTTATATTTTTCTGTAATAAATTTAGATTGAGTTCCTTTTCCACTACCTGGTGCACCTAATAAAACAATACGCATAATTATTTTTTATTTTATTTTGAAATAGTTGTAAGATTCAGATTACTACTATAAATAAGTAGTAATCATATTTTTATAATTGTATAAATAATTTATTCATTCTAGAAATAAATTTATGTGGATTATCTAAATTACCTTTTTCAGCAAATAATGATTGATCTAATAATAATTTTATCCATTCTGAAAAGATTTCTTCTTCACTAATTTTAGATATTTTTTTAATTAATTCATGTTTTGGATTAATTTCAAATATATATTTTAATTCTGGAACAGGTTGTCCTGCAGCAGTAAAAAGTTTAGCCATTTGTGTGCTCATTTCATTTGAGTCGCTTAAAACAATACATGGAGTATCTGTTAATCTATTTGTTAATCTCACAGATTTTACTTTATTACCCAGTACTTTTTTAACCCTGCTTAAGAAATCAACTATTTCTTTTGATGTTTCTTCTTTATTTGTTAATTTTTCTTCTATAAGTTTATTTAGCGATGAATCTTCTTTGCTAATAGACTGAAATTTCTTACCTTCAAACTCAACAAGATAATTCATCATCCATTCGTCAATTCTATCTGATAACAATAAAACATCAATGTCTTTTTTGTTAAATAATTCCAGATGTGGACTATTCTTGGCAGATATATAACTATCAGCAGTTATATAATATATTTTTTCTTGTTTTTCAATCATATTAGATACATATTGTTTTAATGATATTTTTTGTTCTGCACTATTATTTTTAATTGATGTAAATCGCAATAGATTAGCTATTAAATTTAAATTTTCATTATCTTCTGCTGGCCCTTCTTTTAACACTAATCCAAACTGATTCCAAAAAGATTGATATTTTTCATTATCGTTCTTAGATAATTTATCTAACATTTTTAATGATCTTTTTACTAATGCTTTTTTTAAATTTTGAGTAATAGAATTATTTTGTAATATTTCTCTAGAAACGTTTAAAGGTAAACTATTTGAATCTATTATACCTCTAATAAATCTAAGATAGTTTGGTAGAAATTCTTGAGAATTATCCATAATATAAACACGTTTCACATATAATTTTAAACCATGTTTGTTTTCTCTATTCCAAATATCCCAAGCTGCTTTTTCTGGAACATATAATAAACTAGTATATTCGTGAGTACCTTCTACATAATTGTGGCTCCAAGTAATAGGATTATTTTGATCATGTGTTAGATACTTATAAAATTCTTGATATTCATTATCACTAATAGAAGATTTATTTCTAATCCATAATGCTTGGGCTTTATTTATTTGTTCCCAAAAATATGTTTTATTTTTTTCATCATATATTTGTATTTCTACTGGCACAGTAATATGATCTGAATATTTGTTGACAATATTTTTAATTTTCCATGTTTCTAAAAATTCATCTTCTTCTTTTTTTAAAAATAATGTAATTTCAGTACCTTTTGTTTTCTTAATAACGTTTGTTATATTATATTTACCTTCTCCTGAAGATTCCCATAATATTCCGTCATTAGATTTATTTCCAGCAAATTTTGTTCTTACTAATACCTTATCTGAAACTATAAAAGCTGAATAAAAACCTACTCCAAACTCGCCGATTAATTCATTTTTTATGTTGTTTTGTTTATTTTCTAAAGATTTTAAAAATGACTTAGTACCTGATTTGGCAATTGTTCCTAAATTTTCAATTATATCTTTTCTTGTCATTCCAATTCCATTGTCATTAATAATCAGTGTTCTTTGCGATTTATTAATAGAAATTTGAATTTTTGGTGTGTTATTAGATAATTCTGGTGATGATATAGATTCAAATCGTAGTTTATCTATTGCATCTGATGCATTAGATATTAATTCTCTTAAAAAAATTTCTTTGTTTGAATATAAAGAATGAATCATTAAATGCAATAATTGTTTTACTTCAGATTGGAAACTATATGTTTCTGTTTTTGGTATATTCATAGAAAAATCCTGTATTAAATTAAGATATAAAATATTTTTAAAAGTTTATTTAAAAATTAAAACTTTTAATATTTATATAGGCATATTAAAACCTGAAGGAAGTTGCATACCAGTAGATATATTAGACATTTTTTTCTTTTGAACTTCAGATATTCTTCTAGCTGCATCATTGAATGCAGCAGCTGCTAAATCTTCTAGCATATCTTTATCATTATCTTTTAATAAACTTGGATCTATTTCTACTCTTCTACAGTTGTGAGATCCATTAATAGTGACTTTTACTAATCCTGCTCCTGCTTCTCCTGTAACTTCCATTTTAGCAATTTCTTCCTGTATTTTTGCCATTTTTTCTTGCATTTGTTGAGCTTGTTTCATTAAATTGCCTAAACCACCTTTACTAAACATAATTTTCTCACTTTTAAAATTTTTAATAAAAATTTATGATTGATTTTTTATGAAATTTCTTTTTTTATTTCTGTAATTGCTTGAAGTAATGTCATTTTTACACCTATTTTATGATTAGGTGAAAAAGTTAAATTTTTTCTTCCATCTAGGAGAATTTTATAACATATTTGAATATTTTTTTTGTTTTTTTTATGTGCTATTTCTTTTATGTCATATTGATAATTTTTATAAATATTTTCATTCCATTCTAATGGATATGTTTTTATCATAGCAATATGATGTAATATACGTAATACTTCTATTAAAACATTTTCCCATTCTATATTTATCTTATCCATTTTATTTAATAAGAACATCATTTTTTTAGAATTTTTTTCTAATAAAAATTTAGTTAATAAATAAACATTTTTTTTACTTGGAATACTTAACATTTCATTAATATTTTTTAAATTAATATTGTTTTTACTAAAACTTATAGCATGTTCTAATAAATTTAATGCATCTCTCATACTTCCTTTAGCGTATTCAGATATTATTTTTAAAGCGTCTATATCAAAATTAATATTTTCATTATTTAAAACAAACTTTAAATAATTAAAAATATCTTCTTCAGATAATATATTTAGTGTAAAATATAAACAACGAGAGATAATAGTTTTAGGTATTTTTTCTATTTCTGTTGTCGCTAAAATAAATTTAACATGTTTAGGTGGTTCTTCAAGGGTTTTTAAAAGTGCATTAAAGCTATATCTAGAAAGCATATGTACTTCATCAATCAAGTATATTTTAAATCTACTTTTAATTGGAGCATAATAAATATTATCTAAAATTTCTCTCATATCTTCTATCTTTGTTCTAGAAGCAGCATCTATTTCAATAAAATCAAGAGAGGTTCCTTGTTCTATTTCTCTGCAAACAATACACTTTCTACAAGGTATGGCACTAATATTTTTTTGACAATTTAAACTTTTAGCTAATAATCGGCCAATAGTAGTTTTTCCAATTCCTCTAGTTCCAGAAAGCAACCATGCATGATGTATTCTTTTAATAGAAATTGCATTACATATCGAAGTTATAATATGATTTTGACCAATAATTTCTTTAAAATATTTAGGACGATATTTTCTTGCTAATATTTGATAGTTCATATTTTTTAAATGTTTTTATGATATTAATTGTATTTAAAGATTAAAAATTTCTTTAAAATATTAGTTGTAAATTATACATTTAGTGTATAGAATATGAAATTCAATTTTTTATATTAAAATGTAAAAAAGAAGATTCTGTTAGACCTAAACACTGTTAAATTGAAAAATGAGTCAGATCTGGAAAGAAGCAGCTAAATCAATGCATACAGGTGTTTTGTTTTAACTAACAGAATCTTCTAAATTTAATATTTTAGTATTTAGACAATTGAAAATTATACATTTTTGAATAATAACTTTTTGTTTTTAATAATTTGTTATGTGTTCCAAATTCAACAACTTTTCCTCTATCTAAAACTACAATAATATCCGCTTCAACTATTGTAGATAGTCTATGTGCTATAACAATTAATGTAGTATGTTTTTTTATGGAAGTTAAAGTAGTTTGAATTAATTTTTCAGTTCCAGAATCAATACTAGCAGTTGCTTCATCTAATATAAGTATTTTAGGAGTTTTGACAAGTATTCTAGCAATAGATAATAGTTGCTTTTGTCCGACAGATAAAGTATTACCTTCTTCTCCTAAAATAGAATATAAACCTTTCGGCATAGATTTAACTAAAGAAAAAAGATTAACAATTTTTAATATTTCCCATACTTTATCTTCTGATATCTTTCTTCCTAATGCAATATTAGAAAAAAAAGTATCTGCAAGAATTATTGGATCTTGTTGTACCATTAATATACTTTCTCTTAAAACACAATGACTTATAGAACTAATAGGTTTATTATCAAGATATATTTCTCCATTTTTAATTGGATAATATCCCATTAATAAATGAGCTAAAGTGCTTTTTCCACTTCCTGTATGACCGACAAATGCAATAAAACTTTTAGATGGAATATCTATATTAATATTATTAAGTATATTTTTGGGACTGTTTGAATAATTAAAATAAAGGTTTTTAATGTTGACTCTTCCAGTTTGTAATTTTTTTTTATTTTTTCCATATTCTTGTTTTTTTGAATCTATAAGAGAAAATATTCTTTCTCCAGCAACAATTGCTTGTTGTAATATAGATTGTTGAATAGTTATTGAAATTAAAGGTTCATTAAGACGTCCTAGATATGTAATAAAAGCATATAATACACCTACTTCAAATACTTCATTTTTTAAGCAACTAAATGAAAAAATAAAACTACATAATACTAAAGCTGATATTAAGCTTAACAACGGTCTTAGTAGAAAACCATCTAATTTTAATATTTTCATACGTGCTAAATAATGTAATTGACTACTATCTTGAATACTTTTTTTAAATCTACTTTGCTGACTAAATTGTTGAATTACATTCATTCCATTGATAGTTTCATTGAATTTATTATTAATATTTGCTAAATAATATCTAACATTTCGAAGTAATGGAGTACTATAATATTGATAAATTGACATAATAATTATTACTAATGGTATAATAAAAATTGCAATTATTGCCATATGCCATTCAAGAGTGAACATTGCGAATAATATAATAAGAATTAATGTTATACTACGAAATAAAGTAGGGGCAACAGTATCATATAGTTCTTTAATTACTTCAGTATCATTGGTAACTTTAGAAATAATTTGACCAATAGGTTGAGAATCAAATTGATAAATAGGTTGGTTTATTGCTGATTGCATAACGTCATTACGTAATTTATTAATCACTTTTACAGCTATTTTATTAAAATAAATACTTTGGAAATAGTTAAAAAAAACTGCTAATATTTGTAGTATAATAAATGTAATGATAATCATCAGTATTGATTGTAAATAAAATTCATGTTTAGATAAAATATTGTTAATAAAATAACTAATTAGAATGGGGCCTAATACTTCTGAAGTTGCACCACTTATCAGCAAAAAAAATGCTAATATAATTTTTTTTTTCCAAGGTCTGGCATATTGTATTAAACGTTGTAAAATTGGCCAAAATTCTATTAAATGATCCATATTATAAATTTCTCATCTATTTTAAATTATCCTCAATTTTTTTTGATTGTTGGTAATAATACATAGATTGATACCAATTTTTTTCTTGTATTAGTTTTTGATGATTTCCTTTTTGAATAATTACACCGTTTTTAATAACAATAATTTCATCTGCATTAATTAATCCAGATAAACGATGTGCTACAATTATGATTGAACGTTCGGTGTTTTTCCATTGTTCTAAATTATTTAAAATATTATTTTCAGTGTTTCCATCTACTGCAGATAAAGCATCATCTAAAATTAATATTTCTGTATTTAATAATAATGCTCGAGCTATAGAAATTCGTTGTTTTTGACCGCCAGATAACATTACACCTCGTTCACCAACTTTTGTTTGATATCCTTGAGGTAAACATATAATATCTTTGTGTATATCTGCTAATTTCGCTGCTTTTTCAATTTCACTTTTAGATGCATCAGGTTTTCCTAAAGAAATATTGTTATATATATTATCTGAAAATAAAAATGCAGTTTGATTGACTACAGAAATTTTACTTCTCCAGTAATCAATTTTTAATTGTAATAATGAAATTGAACCATAAGTTATTTCTCCTTCAGTAATTTTAAATTGTCTTTGTATTAGTTTTAATAAAGTGCTTTTTCCAGAACCAGTTGGACCACAAATACCTAAAATTTTTCCCGGCAAAAGAGTAAAACTAATTTTTTTTAAAGATGGAATGTTTCTTTTTGGATAAAAGAAAGTATTAATATAAACATCTATTATTTTTGAAGCATTAGATGTGGTTTTTTTACCATCTTCAATATATAGTTTTTGGTTAATAATTGAATAAATTCTTTCCCATGCTGCACTTCCTCTTTCAACAATATTAAACATCCATGCTAGTGCTAACATTGGCCAAATCATTAATCCTAAATACATAATAAAACTTGTTAATTGTCCTATAGTAATTGTATAATTCCATACTAAATATCCACCTATAGTAATAGCTAGTAAATTAGAAAATGCGACTGATAAGTAGATTACAGGATCAAATCGAGCATCTATCTTAGCTACTTGCATATTTTTTTTTCCAGCTTCATTAACAATATGATTAAATTTTTTTAATTGGTTCTTTTCTAATCCAAATGACCGAATCATTCGAATACTAGTTAATATCTCTTGTGTTTGATTATTTAATAAAGAAAATGAATGTTGTGCATGCCTAAATTTATCATGTAGTTCTTTTCCATATTTTTTAATTAAAATCGCCATAATCGGCATTGGTATAAGGGAAATAATTGTTAATAACCAACTAATTTGAGTAATCATTACAACTAACACAGATAAACCCATAATAGATGAATCTATAAGTGTTAAAACACCTTCTCCTGCTGCAAATACAACGCGATCAACATCATTTGTAGCTCTAGCAATTAAATCTCCAGTTCTATTTTTTAAAAAAAATATTTGACTTTGATTGCTAAGATGTGAGTAAAATTTTACTCTTAATTCTGTTGCTAGATTATAAGATGCTCCAAATAAAAGAATTCTCCATAAATATCTTAATATATATACAGTAATTGCAATTAAAAAAATAATTAAAATCCATGGTAATGTTTGTATGCCACTCATTTTTTCTTTGATAATTAAATCGATTAAAATTCCAATTATCTTAGGTGGTATTAATTGTAAAAATGCTATTGTTACTAATAAAATAATCGATCCTAAATAACGTTTCCATTCTTTTATAAAATACCATTTTAATTGATTAAACAATCTCACAAAATAATCCTAGAATGTAAATATGAAGAATATATATTTTAATATTATATATTTTTAATTGATTTTTTTTAAAATTAAAAATATTTTTTTTTCTTCTTAATATATAATATTAATTATAATGTTTTTAAATTATAGACGTATAAAAAGAACAATATGAATAAAAAGACAAAAAAAGTACTAATAGTTTTTAGTGGTGGTCAAGATTCAACAACTTGTCTAATACATTATGCCAATTTGTATAAAGAAATTTATTGTATTACTTTTGATTATAATCAATTACATAGATCTGAAATTAATGCTGCTCGTTTTATATCAAAATATTTTAGAGTTAAAAAACATATATTTATAGATATTAAATTTTTAAAAAATCTTTCTAAAAGTAGTTTAACAGATAAAAATATTTCTATTTGTAATAATCACCCATTAAACTCTTTATTACCTAGTACTTTTGTGCCAGGTCGAAATATTTTATTTTTAACTTTATCTTCTATGTATGCTTTTAATAATCAAATTGATTCTGTTATTTTAGGTGTAAATACAATTGATTTTTCTGGTTATCCGGATTGTAGAAATGAATTTATTACAGCAATGAATCATGTTATTCAAATTGGAATGGATTTTCAAATTAGTTTTAAAGTTCCTTTGATGAATTTAAGTAAACCAGAAATATGGTCTTTATCAGATTATTGGAATTCAAGTAAATTTATTCTTAACCATACAGTAACTTGTTATAAAGGTTTAATAGGAAATGGATGTGGTCAATGTCAAGCATGTATTATTCGTTATGAAGGATTTAACAAGTGGAAGTCTAATCCTTCATATTATATGACAAAATTAAAAGAAAAATTTAATTTTCATGATTAATTTGATTTTTGTAAATATATTCAAATATGTATGAATGTAAAAATATTTTGTTTTAATAAATATTAAAATATATTTATATGTTTTCTATGTTCTCATATGTAATTTTAGATTTTTTATGAAGGTTTTTAATAATACAATTAAATATTTTTTCTATACTATTTTTTTCTAAATATTTTACAAGAATTTCTTCTTCGTTTTTCGAAAATTTTTCATTGTAAATTTTAGATATAAATGCAATTACAAAATTTTTGTTTTTATCTTGATACATAGTATAAATTTTTTTCTTATTAATTCTATATGGCATGGAAAAAATTTTAGATACAATAGGATTATGATCATATCGAGATAGTATTTCTGAATCGTTAAAAAGTAAATTTTCTTTACTTAATATTTCTTTGTTTCCATTATTTAATTCAAATAAAATATTTTTTGTTTTTTCTTTTGTTTCTTGAAGAGCTTTAGTATATTTTAAAATATTTATAATATTATTTTTAACATCTGTAAAATTTTTTAATTTTTTTATTTTAAAATTTTTAACAGTTAATATGAATAGTTGATTGTTTTTTAATTCAATTAATCCTGAATGTGATTTTAGTTTTTTTTCTCTATCTAATAGTCCTGGTTGAAAAATTATTTTTTTCAAGGTAGGGTTTTGAAATATTTGTGGAATTGAATTTTTATCAAACCATAAAGTTTCTATAGATTTAATATTAGATTCTTTTTCAATTAAATCAAATCGATCTTTGTATTTTTTAGATAAAAATAAAATTTTATCTTTTAATTTGTAATATGTAGTTAAAGCTTTTTTATGTTTTATTTCAGATTTGATAATATCGGATACTTCTGAAATTTTTTTTATCTTTTTAAATAAAATTTTATTTAACTTAATAATTAAAAATTCATTATTAAATTTAATAACATCAGAAATTTGATTATTTTTATTTAAATTTGATTTTTTTATTTCTTCAGGTATTAAATTCGTTTCTATCCACCCAATATTTCCTCCGTTTTTAGAAGAGATGGGTTCTATTGATTTTTCTTTTGCTATTTTTGAAAAATTTTCTCCTTTTTTTAGTTTTAATAATATTAATAATGCTTCTTTTTTAGTTTTTGTTTGAATAATACTATAATTTCTTTTTTCTGGTGTTGAATATTTATCTATATTTTTTTTATACCAATCTTTAACTTCTTCATCATTGCATTTTATATTCAATTCATTTGGTTGTATGTGAATATAACTAATTTGAAATTGTTCTGGACTGTAAAATTTATTTTTATTATTATTAAAATAATTTAAAACTTCTACATTATTTATATTGTAATTTTTTATAGAATGAATTTTAAAAATTTCTTTTTTAATTATTCTTTTTTGAGATAATAACTTTATTATATGTTTTTTTTCACTATCTAATATAAAATTTGTTTCTGCAATCGTATTAACTAAATTTATTGTATTTAATTTTTTTTTAATTAATTCTATATATTCATAATTTGTTAAATTAACTGATTCTAAATAATTTAAATATTTTTTATTATTAAATTTATTATTTTCTTGAAACATATTAGAGTTTAATATTATTTTTTTAATTTCACTATTATCTAAATTAAATTCAATATTTTTTGTGTATTGTTCTAATAAAATATTATTTATTAATTGAGATAATACGTAATTGTATATATTTTCTCTAAATGTTTTATTATTAATTATATTAAAATGTGTTCCCAGTATTTCTTTTTGTTTATTTAATTCAAGATTAAATGTGTTTTTTAATGTTTCAAAACTAACTTTTTCTTTATTAATTTCTGCTACATATTTCGTTGTATCTCGATGAATATAATTATTTAAAGTACCAAATATTATTGATAAAATAACTATTCCTAAAATACATTTAACTAAAATGTGCTTTGATCGTGTTTTAAAAAATTTAATCATAATGCAACGATCCTAAATATTTTTAATTTTATATTAAAATTTTTTAATGTTTATAATTGATATTATAAAGGCTGACAACTTTTTGTCAGCCAAATTTATTTTTATTTAAATATATTTTGTGATTATATATAGGGTGTTTTTTCTAATGCTAATTTTAACACTTCTTCAATATGTTTTACTGGATATATTGTTAATCCATTAATGATATTTTTTGGTATTTCTTCTAAATGACGTTGATTTTCATATGGTATTAAGACTGTTTTAACACCTCCACGATGCGCTGCTAATAGTTTTTCTTTTAATCCTCCAATAGTAAGTACTTTCCCTTGTAAAGTAATTTCCCCTGTCATAGCAATATTAGATTTGACAGGATTTTTTGTTAAAGAAGAGACTATAGCAGTGCACATTGCAATACCTGCACTTGGACCATCTTTTGGAGTAGCACCTTCTGGGACATGTACATGAATATCATGTTTTTCATAAAAATCTTTTTTAATTCCTAGTTTTTCAGCTTGTGATCGAACAACTGTTAATGCAGCTTGAATTGATTCTTGCATTACTTCACCTAAAGAACCAGTATAAGTAAGTTTTCCTTTACCTGAAACACATGCTGTTTCAATTGTTAGTAATTCTCCACCAACTTCTGTCCATGCTAATCCAACTACTTGTCCAATTTGATTTAAGTTATTTGTTTTACCATAATCAAATCTTTTTATTCCTAAAAATTTATTTATGTTGTTTTTATTTATTTCGATATGTTTTAAAGATTTATTTAAAATTAATTTTTTTACGACTTTTCTACATATTTTAGATATTTCTCGTTCTAGACTACGAACGCCAGCTTCTCTTGTATAATAGTGAATAATATGCATTATAGCGCAATCAGTAATTGTTAGTTCATCTTTTTTTAAAGCATTTCTTTCAAGTTGTTTAGGATATAAATAGCATTTGGCTATATTTAATTTTTCATTTTCTGTATAGCCAGAAAGTCGAATAATTTCCATTCTATCAAGTAATGGGGCAGGTATATTCATTGAATTTGAAGTTGCTACAAACATTACATCAGAAAGATCATAATCTACTTCTAAATAATGATCATTAAAATTGATATTTTGTTCTGGATCAAGAACTTCTAATAGCGCGGAAGCTGGATCTACTCTGACATCACAAGACATTTTATCAATTTCATCAAGTAAAAATAATGGGTTTTTTACTTTTGCTTTAATCATTTTTTGAATTAATTTTCCAGGCATTGATCCTATATATGTACGACGGTGGCCTCTTATTTCCGCTTCATCTCTTATTCCACCTAATGCCATTCTTACGTATTTTCTACCTGTTGATCTTGCTATCGACTTTCCTAATGATGTTTTGCCTACACCTGGAGGACCAATTAAGCATAAAATAGGACCTTTAACTTTATTTGTTCTACTTTGTACTGCTAAATATTCTAATATTCTTTCTTTGACTTTTTCAAGTCCAAAATGATCAATGTCAAGAATTTTTTTAGCTTCTTTAATGTCTTTTTTTATTTTTGTTTTTGTATTCCAAGGAACTTGTATCATCCAATCAATATAACTTCGTACTACAGTTGCTTCTGCAGACATTGGTGACATCATTTTTAACTTTTGTAATTCTGATTCTGTTTTTTCTTTAGCTTCTTTAGGCATTTTTAAAGATTTGATTTTTTGTTTTAAAATTTTATTTTCATCTGGAATTTCATCCATGTCACCAAGTTCTTTTTGAATGGCTTTTATTTGTTCATTTAAATAATATTCTCTTTGACTTTTTTCCATTTGTTTTTTAACACGATTTCTAATTCTTTTTTCTACTTGTAATAAATCGATTTCTGATTCCATTATAGCCATTAAAAATTCTAGTCTTTTATTTACGTTATTTATTTCTAATACTGATTGTTTATCTTTTAATTTTAATGGCATATGTGCTGCGATTGTATCTGCTAGTTTTTCTGAGTTTGTTATATTATTAAGAGTATTTAATATTTCTGATGGAATTTTTTTATTCAGTTTAATATAAGATTCGAATTGATTTATTGTTGTTCTAATTAATACTGTATGTTCTTTATTTAAAATATTAGAAATATTAATTAATTCTACTTCAGCAATATAATGTTCTCCCGTATTAATTAAATTTTTAATATAGGCACGTTGTAAACCTTCAACTAATACTTTGACTGTACCATCTGGAAGTTTTAACATTTGTAAAATTGAACTAATAGTTCCTATATTAAATAAATCATTTGTATTTGGTTCATCTTTTGAAGCTTCTTTTTGTGCAATTAACATAATTTTTTTATCATTATTCATAGATGTTTCAATACATTTAATTGACTTTTTACGACCTACAAATAATGGAATGACCATATGAGGATATACAACTACATCTCTTAATGGTAAAACGGGAATTTTAATGCGTTCAGAACGCTCAGAATTCATAGAGCTCTCTCTTAGTTGAATTTCCGCTGCTGTGTGTAAATTTGAAAACTGCAAGATATAAAAATATACAGTTATATTTATAATAGATTTAATTTATATGAATAATCGTTTTATATTTAATATGCTTTTAAAAATAAAAAAGCTAGAATTAAACTTTATTAAGATTTTTGTTGTTTATTCACCAGATGCTTTTTTTGATTTATTTTTTTCATATATTATTTTAGGCAATGATTTTGAATGTATTACTGATTCAGTGATAAGTACTTTTTCTACATTTTTCATTGATGGTAATTCATACATTATATTTAACAAAACTTTTTCAATAATAGATCTTAATCCTCTTGCTCCTGTTTTTTTTAACATTGCTTGTTTTGAAATAGCTTTAATTGATTTTTTATCAAATTCTAATTTTACTTTTTCTAATTCAAATAATGTTTGATATTGTTTAATTAAAGCATTTTTAGGTTTGCATAAGATTTCAATAAGCGCGTTTTCTGTTAATTCATTTACTATTGTAATAATAGGCAAACGTCCAATAAATTCAGGAATTAATCCAAATTTTATTAAATCTTTTGGTTGAACTTGTTTTAATAAGTGTTCTTCTGATTTTTTTTTAGTTTTCTTGTTAATTTCTGCATTAAATCCAATTTCAGTGCTTATGTTAATTCTTTTTGAAATAATATTAGATAACCCTGAAAACGCACCTGCGCATATAAATAAAATATTTGAAGTATTAATTTGTAAAAATTCTTGTTGTGGATGTTTACGACCACCTTGTGGCGGAATAGATGCTAAAGTTCCTTCAATAATTTTTAGTAAAGCTTGTTGCACTCCTTCTCCTGAAACATCTCTAGTTATAGAAGGGTTATCAGATTTTCTTGAAATTTTATCAATTTCATCGATATATATAATACCTAGTTCCGCTTTTTTAACATTATATTTGCATTTTTGTAATAGTTTTTGTATTACATTTTCAACATCTTCTCCTACATATCCTGCTTCTGTTAAAGTAGTAGCATCTGCAATACTAAATGGTACATTTAATAGTTTTGCCAGTGTTTCTGCTAATAAAGTTTTTCCACTTCCAGTAGGCCCAATTAATAAAATATTACTTTTTCCAAGTTCAGTTTTTTCTTTATTTTTACTGATGTTTCTAATACGTTGATAGTGATTATAAACAGCTACAGATAAAACTTTCTTTGTGTGATCTTGTCCTATAACATAGCTATCAAGATATTTTTTTATTTCAGATGGTGTAGGTAAATTTTTTAAATCATCATTTTGAGTATCTTTTGGTATTTTAGTTTCTTCAATAATATTATTACATAGTTTTATACATTCATTGCATATACATACTGATGGACCAGCAATTAGTTTTTCCACTTCCTTTTGGTTTTTTCCACAAAAAGAGCAATGAAGCAATGTTTTAGAATCATCTTTACTCTTATCTTTCATATTTTAAACCTCTTTTTGATATTTATTGATTTTTTTTTTGAGTAAATAGATTCTATTTTGTTTTTTTTTTTTTTTTTTTTTTGACAAAAAAGAATATTTTATAAAAAATTTTTTTATTTTCTTTTAGTTAGGATTAAATCAATTAATCCATATTCGATGGATTCGTTTGCTGATAAAAAACAATCTCTTTCTGTGTCTTTATTTATTTTTTTAATAGATTGACCAGTATGTACAGAAAATAATTGATTTAATTTTTTTTTCATTTTAATTATTTCTTTTGCATGAATAGCAATATCTGATGCTTGTCCTTGAAATCCACCTAATGGTTGATGAATCATAATTCTAGAATTTAGTAAAGAAAATCTTTTTCCTTTCGTTCCGGATGCTAATAAAAAAGCAGCCATTGAACATGCTTGGCCAATGCAAATAGTTCTTATATCTGGACTAATAAATTGCATGGTATCATAAATAGACATACCTGAAGTAATAATACCACCTGGTGAGTTAATATATAAAAATATATCTTTTTCTGGATTTTCTGCCTCTAAAAAAAGCATTTGAGCTATTATAGTATTTGCCATACTATCTTCTATAGTTCCACTCATAAAAATTATACGTTCTTTTAATAATCTTGAATATATATCATATGAGCGTTCTCCTCTTGAATGTTGTTCAACCACCATTGGAATTAATATTGAATTAGACATTTTTTAGTATTCTCTTAATAAAAATTAAATTTAAAAAGTAAAATATTAAAATTTTTTTAATTAAAATATTGCTTTTTAAAAAGTATAAATACAGAATTATTAAAAAATTATTATTTTTTAAAAATATAATTCTTCTAAATAATTTAAGTTATAATTTATAAATTCATTAAAAGTATAATATTTTTTTATGATTTTAATTTTATTTTTTAAAAATTTTATAGCTTCTTTTTCTAATTCTAAATTTTTTATTGTTTTTCTTAATATTTTATTTTTATTATATATATTAATGATTTCCAATGGTTTTTTATATTGTAAAGATATTTCCTTAATTGTTGATTCAATTTTTTGTGCATCGACTGAAATGTTATAATCATGAATAATTTTTTCTAAAATTAATTTAGTACATAATATTTTTTTAGCCTGTGATTCAAGATTAATATGATATTTTTTATCTAAAATATTTTTTGTTTTTACTTTGTATTCTTCTATCAGTTTTTTATTTAAACTTATTATTTCTTCTTGTAATAGAATAGGTGGTATTATAATTGGATTTGCTTGTATTAATTTGTATATAATTTGATTTTTTAAATGATTTTGAGTTAATTTATTTATATCTTGAATGATTTGATTTTTTATAGATTGTAAATTTGATTCAATGAACTTAATATTGTTAATTTTTTTGTCTATTTCTAGTTCTTCCTCAACTTTTATTATCTTAATTTTAAATGTTATGTTTTTATTGTTAAGTTCTTTTTCTGGGTGAAATAAAGAAAAAAATATTTTTAAAAAAACAATATCATTAGTATAATGGTTAATTATTTTATTATTTAGTTCATCTATAAAATGATTTTTGAAAACAATAAACTGAACGTTTTTTGTATCAAATTTATCTATTTTTTTATTATTTTCATAAATCGAATAATTAATTGTGACTCTATCATTAATTTTAATAGCTCTATTGACTTCAATCCAAACAGTTGTTTTTTGTTGATTTTCTAATATATTTTTTTTTATATCTTCATCAGTAATATTAACAATAATTTTTTCTGCTTTAATTGAACTTATTTCGTTTATTTTAATATCAGGATATATTTCATAGGTAACAGAGTATTTAAAATTTTCGTTTTTTTCTTTTTTTTCATCTATATAATATTTAGGATAACCAATAATATTAATTTTCTCTTTATTTAAAAATTCAAAAAAAAATTTTTGCATTAGTTTATTAAATACATCATAATACACATTATTTCCATATTTATTTTGTATTATTTTAATAGGCACTTTTCCTTTTCTGAAACCATTAATATTTGTTTTTTTGTTAATTTTAGAAAACTCTTTGATAAGAGCAGTATCTATTATTGTTTTTGGAATATTGATTGTAACACGATGACCTGCATCTTTAGTTTTTTCCAGAAGAAATTTCATCTTATTACCTTAAAAATTACATTTATCAGTTAATCTTAGATATTTTTTATTTTATTTTTAATATTTTTATAAAATTTTTAATGGATTTTAAATTGAATAAATTATTTCAAATATTTTTTAAATGATAATATTTTTATAAAAAATTATAATTAAATTTTTATTTTTAAGAATTAATTATCTTAAAATTATTTATTTTTATAATATTTTTTGAAAACATTTTGAAGAATAATCGATGTTGTATTTTTTATATTTCCACTCATTTAAAGTATAAGTATATAATGTAATTGAATATATGTTTTTTTTATGTATTTCATACAATATTTTAAAAATTAAACGATGTCTATCAGTTGTTTTTTTATTAACAAAATCATCGCTAATAATGATTATTGTTATATGTGTAAGAGTATTTTTAGCATATTTATGAGATTTGCTATCGTTATAAATTTCAATATGACTGATATTTATGTTTGATGCTAAATATTTTTTTATTTGTTTTAAACACATAAAATTAATTTTATATCCTAATTGATATTATCAAAACAATAGTTTTAGAATACTTTTTTAAGTAACAATGCTATTTTTAATAATAAAATGCTTAATAAAACATATTTTTTATTTTAAATTTTATCAATTTTTGAAAAATAATTCAATTATTTCAAAAATTATTAGTTTTTTTAAAATTTAAAATTTGTAATTAATTAAAATAATTATAAAGAATTTTAATTAATAAATATTAAATTTGAGGTTTTTAAAATGATATTCAAAAATTTTAATAAATTTTTTAAAATCTTATTGTTAACTTCAATTATTTTCATGTTAAATGGTTGTAATAGTATGTTATTAACTTCACATGGAACAATTGCAAAACAAGAATCTTCATTAATTTTGATATCATTTATCATGATGTTGTTTGTCGTTATTCCTGTTCTTTTTATGACAATATATTTTTCAATTAAATATCGTGCTTCTAATACAAATCAAATATATAAGCCAAATTGGTCTGATTCTAAAATAATAGAAACAATAGTATGGATTATACCTGTTTTAATAATTTCTTTTTTAGCATTTTTAACATGGAATTATTGTCATATATTAGATCCTAAAAAATCTATATTATCTAAAAATAAACCTATTAAAATAGATGTTGTTGCGTTAGATTGGAGATGGTTGTTTGTTTATCCAGATTATGGTATAGCAAGTATTAATGAAATAGCTTTTCCTATAAATACACCAGTAATTTTTAGTATAACCTCAAATTCTGTTATGAATTCTTTTTTTATTCCTTCTCTTGGTAGTCAAATATACGCTATGCCTGGAATGATAACAAAACTAAATTTAATTTCTAATGATTCAGGAGAATATAAAGGAATATCTTCTAATTATAGCGGAAAAGGATTTTCTAATATGAAATTTACTGTAATCTCATTGCCAAATAAAAAAATGTTTATAAATTGGATTAATAAAATAAAACATTCACCAAAAAAATTAAATACTATAAACATGTTTAACAAAGTATCTTTTCCTAATGAAACTCATTATGTAGAATATTTTTCTAATGTTGATCAGGCACTATTTAATAGAATATTTCATTAATTTTTTAAAAATATTAAATATTTTAAATACAATTCTTTCATAAGTGATCAGGAGTAGTAAAATATGTTTGGAAAATTAACATTAGATGCCATTCCTTATAATGAACCTATTATAATGGTAACTTATGCTTTTATTATTTTAATTGGATTATGTTTAATTTCAGCTATTACGTACTACGGGAAATGGAAGTATTTATGGTCTGAATGGTTTACTAGTGTTGATCATAAAAAAATAGCTATTATGTATGGAATATTGGCATTTGTTATGTTATTTAGAGGATTTGTAGATGCTATATTAATGCGAACTCAACAAGTAATTGCATCTTCAGGTAATAATGGTTTTTTACCATCACATCATTATGATCAAATATTTACAGCACACGGTGTTATAATGATTTTTTTTGTTGCTATGCCTCTTGTAATTGGATTAATGAATTTAGTAGTTCCATTACAAATTGGTGCTCGTGACATAGCTTTTCCTTTTCTTAATAGTTTGAGTTTTTGGTTAAATGTCAGTAGTGCTATATTATTAACTATTTCTTTGGGAGTTGGTGAATTTGCGCAAACTGGATGGTTAGCTTATCCACCTTTGTCTGGTATTAAGTATAGTCCTGGTGTTGGAGTAGATTATTGGATTTGGAGTCTTCAAATTTCTGGAATTGGAACAACTTTAACAGGAATTAATTTTTTAGTAACTATTCTAAAAATGAGAGCTCCTGGGATGAATTTTTTTAAAATGCCTGTATTTACTTGGGCATCTTTATGTACAAATATATTAATAGTTATATCTTTTCCGGTATTAACTGTAACTTTGTTGTTATTAACTTTAGATCGTTATTTTAATTTTCATTTTTTTACTAATGATCTTGGTGGAAATGCTATGATGTATGTTAATTTAATATGGATTTGGGGACATCCAGAAGTATACATTTTAGTTCTTCCAGTGTTCGGTATTTTTTCAGAAGTCGTAGCTACTTTTTCAAAGAAGCGTTTATTTGGATATGTATCTTTGGTATGGGCAACATTAGCTATTACTATTTTATCTTTTATTGTTTGGTTACATCATTTCTTTACTATGGGTGCAGGATCAAATATAAATGCTTTTTTTGGAATTACTACTATGATAATAGCAATTCCTACTGGAGTAAAAATTTTTAATTGGCTGTTTACTATGTATCAAGGTCGTGTTTATCTACATTCTTCAATGTTATGGACTATAGGATTTTTATTAACTTTTTCTATTGGTGGGATGACTGGTGTATTATTATCTATTCCTCCGGTTGATTTTATTTTGCATAACAGTGTATTTTTAGTTGCTCATTTCCATAATGTAATAATTGGTGGTGTTGTTTTTGGTTGCTTTGCTGGAATTAATTATTGGTTTCCAAAATTATTTGGTTTTATTTTAAATGAAACTTGGGGAAAACGTTCATTTTGGTTTTGGATAATAGGTTTTTTTACTGCATTTATGCCTTTATATTTTTTAGGTTTTATGGGTATGACTCGTCGTTTAAGTCAAAATATTGACTTAGAATTTCATTTTTTATTATGTATTGCTGCTATTGGTGCTGTTTTAATTGGTATAGGTATTATATGTCAAATAGTTCAATTTTGGATTTCAATAAAAAATCGTCATCATAATTTAGATGTTACTGGTGATCCATGGGATGGAAGAACTTTAGAATGGTCTACTTCTTCTCCTGCACCGTTTTATAATTTTGCTATTATTCCTCATGTTAAAAATAAAGATGATTTTTGGGAAACAAAAAAACAAAAAAAACATATAAAAAATATCAATTATTCTGAAATTCATATGCCAAAAAATACAGAATTAGGATTTATTATTGGTTTTTTATCTTTAATATTTGGTTTTTCTGCTGTTTGGCATATTTTTTGGTTATGTTCATTATCTTTTTTTATAATAATTGTGAGTTTAATTATGAAAAGTATAAATGAAAATAATGAATATATAGTTTCTATAAAGGAAATTAAAGAAATAGAAGATCAAAAATTTTTAAATATTAAAAAAGTAGGTTTAAAATGATAAAGAAAATAAAAAATCAAATATCTTATCCTTTTTTCAAGAAAAAAGGTCATAATCTTGACAATAATAAATTATTTGGATTATGGATATATTTAATGAGTGATTGCATTATGTTTGCTGTTTTATTTGCTGTATATGCAATTATTTTTAATAATTTACCTATGAATTTTATTAATCATAAAATTTTTAATTTATCTTCTATTTTTTTTGAAACAGTTATTTTATTATTTAGCTCATTAACATGTGCTATGATAACTATAGAACAAAATAGAAAGAATATAAAAATGGTTTTTTTTTATTTTATCATTACGTTTATTTTAGGTGTACTTTTTTTGATAATGGAACTTAATGAATTTTATTATTTATTTTTAGAAAACTGTACTCCTAATCAACATGCTTTTTTTTCTATTTTTTTTACAATCATAGGTATACATGGTGTTCATATTATTTTTGGTTTAATTTTGATATTATCAATCATTTTTCAGATTTTTAAATTAGGATTAACTAATACTATTCAAGTTCGAATATTATGTTTTAGTTTATTTTGGCATTTTTTAGATATTATATGGGTTTGTATTTTTACTTTTGTTTATTTAAATGGAGTAGTTTAATGTTTAAATATTTTAAATTAAAACTTTATTTTAATGAGAAAGTACAATCTTATATATATGGTTTTTTACTGTCTATATTATTAACTATAATTCCTTTTTTAATTGTTAAAAATCAATTTTTTTCTCATTCAATCAGTCGATTAATAATGTTATTATGTGCTTTTTTTCAAATTGTCGTACATTTTATATATTTTTTGCATTTAAATAATATTCAAAAAAATTATTGGTATTTAACGTCTTTATTATTTATTTTAATTATTATGTTCATTGTTGTATTTGGTTCTATATGGATTATGTTCAACTTAAATCATCATGTTATGATGATATAAAAATTACTTAAAAATATATTTATTTATATGCTGAAATATTATTTAGAAATAATCAAACCTCGTATTATTTTAGGAAATATAGTTTTAATTATAGGTAGTTTTTTATTTTCATCGCGTTTTTCTTTTAATATTTTTTTGTTTATATCTACTATTTTAGGGACATCTCTAGTTATTGCTTCTAGTTGTGTTTTTAATAATTTAATTGATATAGAAATAGATTCTAAAATGAAAAGGACAAAAAATAGAGTTTTAGTAAAAAAATTACTTGAACCTAGATTAGCTTGTTTTTTTGGAACTATTATAGGTGGATTAGGTATATTTACATTAGGTTTTTTAGTAAATTTTTTATCAATGTTTTTATCAATAATTGGATTTATCATTTATGTTTTTATTTATACATTTTTAAAAAGAAAATCAATATATTCTACTTTTATTGGAAGTTTTTCAGGTTCAATACCATCATTAATTGGGTATACTGCTGTTAATAATTCTATTAGTATAGTTTGTATTTTATTATTTATTATTTTTATATTTTGGCAAATGTCTCATTTTTATGCAATTTCTATTGTTTATTTAGCAGACTACAAAAATGCAAATTTACCTGTTTTTCCCATAGTAAAAGGTGTTTCAAAAACAAAGAAACATATTTTTTATTATATAATATGTTTTACTTTATCTAGTTTTATATTAACATTTTTAGGTTATTTAAGTTATGTTTTTCTTTTTTTTGTTTCTATTTTAAACTTATATTGGTTATATATATCTTACTTGAATATGAAAGAAAAAGATCATTTTAAATTTTCTAGTAAAATATTTTATTTTTCTATTATAATAGTTATATTTTTTAATATATTGATTTCAATTGATTTTAGATTTTAATATTTTTATAAACATTGTGAAGGTTTCGGTATTCCAGCTATTTTACTAGCTTGTTGTGCTGGACCTTTAGGAAATAGTTGAAATAAATAAATACTGTGAATATTTTTACCTAGTTTCTTGTTAATACCACTAATTAGCATTCGCATTGATGGTGTAATATTATATTTAAAATAAAATTCTCTTATAAAATATATTATTTCCCAATGATTATTTGTAAGTATAATTTTTTCTTTTTTTGCAATTTCTTCTGCTAAGTAAATATTCCAATCTTTATTATTTTTTAGGTATCCGTCTAAATCTTTTTCTATTTTTTCGTAATTTATATATTTTTTGATATTTTTTATGGATAACATAATTTTTTATAATATAAAAGGTTTGTAAAAAATATTGGGTTAAATATGAAAAATTATAAAATGAATGTTTTTGAATTACAAGTAACATTAAGTTTTTGTGTTATTTTTTTATTACGTATGTTAGGTGTTTTTTCTATTCTTCCAGTATTAAGTAAATATGGATTATATTTAAATGGAGGGAATAAATTTTTAATTGGGTTATCTATTAGTGTTTATGCTATTGCTCAAATGATATTTCAAATTCCATTTGGTTTTTTATCTGATAAATTTGGTCGAAAAGAAATAATTATATTTGGACTTTTTATTTTTTTAATTGGAAGTATTATAGCTGCAAATACAAATTCTATTTGGGGGTTAATAATTGGAAGAGCTATACAAGGTTCTGGAGCTATTTCTGGTGTTTCTATGGCGCTTTTATCTGATTTAGTGAGAAAAGAAAATCGTATTAAATCTATTTCTGCTATAGGTGCTAGTTTTGCTGTTTCTTTTTTAATTTCTATTGTTTTTGGATCATTAATTATTGAAAAATTTAATTTTTCTTTTATTTTTTGGTTTTCTTCTGTATTTTCAATGATTTGTATTTTAATTGTTTTTTTTATGATTCCTACTGATAGAAATCAAGAGTATCAGGTGAAGAAGTTAAACAAAAAAATAAAATTTTTTAATCAAAAAAATATTAAATATTTATTTAATATAAATTTTTGTAGATTTTATTTTAGTATATTTTGTTTGCATTTTTTATTAACAATGCATTTTTTAATTATACCTGAGCAATTAGAGCTTTCTGGACTTATTTCAAATTATCATTGGATTATTTATTTAGTTACAATAATATTTTCTTTTTTTATTTTATATTTTATAGTTGTATATGGTAATTTTTATTTTTGTTTAAAAAATATTATTGAAATATGTGTTTTTTTTATTTTTTTATCATCATTGTTTTTTTTATTTTTATACAATCATTTATTCTATTTAGTATTATCTTTACAGATATTTTTTATTGCTTTTAATATATTAGAAGTTTTTCTTCCTTCATATTTAAGTCAAAAAATATCTATTAATAATTATAAAGGCAGTATTATGAGTATTTATTCTACTAGTCAGTATTTAGGAATCTCTTTAGGAGGTATTATAAATGGATGGTTATATACTTTTTTAAATGTTTCACAAATTTTTTTATGTGAAGTTTTTTTAGTTTTTATATGGTTTGTATTTAATTGTTTTTGTAAAAAATAATATTTTTATAGTATAATTAATCAAATTTTATATCAATTATTTTTTCTAGTTTTTTAGGTGTGTAAATTTGAATTTTTCTGATGTTTATAATATTTATCAAAATCGTATAAATAAAAAATTAATCGATGTATTAAACAGATTGCCTTTTCAGCATTCAATTCTTATAAAATCTATGAAATATGGGACTTTAATAGGAGGAAAAAGATTACGTGCATGTTTAGTATATATTATTGGAGAAATGTTTAAAGTAAATATTATTACATTAGATGTAATATCTATAGCTATTGAACTAATTCATTCTTATTCTTTAATTCATGATGATTTACCATGTATTGACAATGATTATTTTAGAAGAGGTAATGTTTCTTGTCATGTAAAATATGGTGAAAGTTTTACTATACTTGCTGGAGATGCTTTACAAAGTTTGGCATTTAATGTTTTATCTACACATATTATGCCCGGTGTTTCTGATAGAAATCGTATAAAAATTATTTCTGAATTGTCTTATTCTATTGGATCTACTGGTATGTGTATCGGACAAACATTAGATTTACAAAAAGATATAAAAGAACTTAATATTAATGAATTAGAAAAAATTAATTTATATAAGACTGCATTTTTAATTAGATCTTCTGTTCGATTGTCATATTTATCTTCAAAATTTTTTTCTAAAAAAATATTATTGTTATTAGATCGTTTTTCTATTGCTATCGGTTTAGCTTTTCAAATTCAAGATGATATTTTCGATTTTAAAAATGATGCTAAAAAAACGAAAAAAAATACAAATGAAAATAAAAATATATATAATACATATCCATATTTAATCGGAATCAAACAATCTCAAAAAAAAATAAAAATTTTATATCAAGAAGCATTGTCTATTTTAAAAATTTTTAAAAAAAAATGTTTTATTGTTAATAATTTAGAATTTTTAACAGATTTTATAATTCAACGTTCGAAATGAATTTAATAATGAGTTTCTAATGAATTTTGATATTAAAAAATATCCAACATTATTTTTAGCTGATTCAGTTAAAAGTTTAAGATATTTACCAATTAAAAAATTACCTCAATTATGCTTTGAATTAAGAAGATATTTATTAGATATAATTTTTATTACGGAGGGTCATTGTGCATCTGGATTAGGTGTAGTTGAAATTACAGTTGCTTTACACTATGTTTATAATACACCATTTGACAATTTATTATGGGATATAGGACATCAATCTTATCCGCATAAAATTTTAACTGGCAGAGCAAAAAAAATAATTAGTATTAGAAAAAAAAATGGTTTACATCCATTTCCTTTTCGTGAAGAAAGTCAATATGATGTTTTTGGCATGGGCCATTCTTCTACTTCAATTAGTGCAGGTTTAGGTTTGTCTATTGCAGCTCAAAAAGAAGGAAAAAATAGAAAAACTATTTGTGTTATTGGTGACGGTGCAATCACTTCAGGTATGGCATTTGAAGCTATGAATCATGCTGGTGAAATACAAACTGATTTATTAGTAGTATTAAATGATAATGAGATGTCTATTTCTAAAAATACAGGCGCTTTAAACATACATTTAAAAAATTTAAAAAATATTAAACATAATTATATATTAAAAAATTCATTTTTTGAAAATTTATCGTTTCAATATTTAGGACCTTTTGATGGACATGATATTTTTTATTTAATCAATCTTTTAAAAGATATTAAAAATAAAAAAGGTAGTTTTTTATTGCATTTAATTACAAAAAAAGGAAAAGGTTATCTTCCAGCAGAATTAGATCCAATTAAATGGCATACAGTTCCACAAAAGAATATTTCATCTTTTGATAAAGTTCTTACTTATTCAGAAGTATTTGGTTCTTGGTTGTGTGAGATAGCAAGTATTGATAAAAAATTAATAGCAATTACACCTGCAATGTGTGAAGGTTCAGGTATGTTAAATTTTTCTCGTTTATTTCCAAATCAATATTTTGATGTTGCTATTGCTGAACAGCATGCAGTTACCTTTGCAGCTGGTTTAGCTGCTGCAGGATATAATCCAGTTGTTTCAATTTATTCTACTTTTTTACAGCGTGCTTATGATCAAATTATACACGATGTTGCGTTGCAAAAATTATCTGTTTTATTTGCTATTGACAGAGCAGGAATAGTAGGAAATGATGGTCCTACACATCAAGGTGTTTTTGATTTAGCTTATTTAAGGTGTATTCCTGGACTTGTAATTATGACTCCAAGTAATGAAAACGAATGTAGGCAAATGTTATATACTGCATATATGTATAAACAAGGTCCAACGGTCGTAAGGTATCCTAAAGGAAAGGGAATAGGAGAGCCATTAACGCCAATGGACGTAATACCATTGGGAAAATCTATTTTAAGAAGAGTAGGTCATAGCATAGCAATTTTAAATTTTGGTGTGTTATTGCAAGCCGCTTTATCTGCAGCAAATAATTTAAATGCGACACTAGTTGATATGCGATTTGTTAAACCATTAGATACAAATATAATTATAGAATTATCTTCTCAATATAAATTTTTTGTTACTATTGAAGAAGGAATTATTTCAGGTGGAGCAGGTAGTTCAGTAAATGAATTTATCATGATAAAAAAAATTTTACTTCCAGTATTAAATATTGGACTACCAGATACATTTATTACTCAAGGTAGTCAGAAAGAAATTAGACATAATTATGAATTAGATGCTGAAGGAATTGAAAAAAAAATTTTTTCTTGGGTTTCATCATATTAATATTTTAAATATATCATTTTATTTTTTTAAACTAATAATAATATTATTTTTTTCTTTTATTATTTTTAATGCGGCTTTATCTAAAACGCCGTTAATAAATTTATGACTATCTTCTGATCCAAATAATTTAGCTAATTCAATACCTTCATTAATAGAAACTTTATAAGGTATATCCTTTCTTTTATATAGTTCATAGAATGAAATTCTAAGAATTGCTTTTTCTATTTGTCCTAGTTTTTTAAGTGAACGTGATAAATATGGTTTCATTAAATTATCTATATTTTCACAGTTATCAGTTATTCCTAAAATCAAATCATAAAAATATTCTAAATCAATATTTCTTTTATTTTTTTCTTTTAAAAATTCTATAGTATTATCTTTAATATTATTTTGAGAGATTTCCCAGGAGTAAAGCATTTGTAAAGCACAAGCACGAGCTTTTCTTCGAAAATGTGGATTTATCATAAAATTTTCCTAATGTTTTATTTTTTTTGAGGTTCTAATATTAATCTTATATCTGGACCTATTTTTTTAAAATCTACAAAATTAAATTTAATACATTCAAATAACTTTAAATGATTTTTTAATAAAAACAATGGTTTTGCTTCGTGTCCTAATATTTTAGGTGCAATATATATAATTATTTCATCTATTAATTGCATCTTTAATAAAGAACCAGAAAGGGTGCTTCCAGCTTCTATCCATACATTATTAATTTCTAAATTTCCTAAAAATTTTAATGTAGATATAATGTTAATTTTTTTTTTATATGGTTTTATTATAATTTGTTTTATATTATCTGGCCATAATTCATTATCTGGTTTTAATCTTATTAATAAAATTTTTTCTTTTGTATGCATTATTTTATGTGATTTTTTCATTTGATTTTTGCTATCTATAATAACCCTTATTGGATGTTTAAAATCTTTTTCAGGAAATTTAGACAGTATTTTGGAATTAAATTCTTTTTTACGTACAGTTAATTGTGCATTATCATGTATAATAGTTGTACTACTACTTAGAATTGCTGAACTTTTGGCTCGAAATATTTGTACATCTTGACGTGAATCTTTCGAAGTAATCCACTTACTTTCACCAGTTTTCATTGCAGTTCTTCCATCTATTGACATTGCTAATTTCAGTTGAATTCATGGAAATCCAGTTTTCATACGTTTAAAAAAACCTTTATTATATTTTTTAGATTCTTTCGATAGCAATCCTATTTCTACAGAAATATTATTTTTTCTGAGATAAGTAATTCCTTTTCCAGATACTTTTGGATTAGGATCTAAATTTGATATGATTACATGAACAATTCCAGCATTAATTAATGCATCACAGCATGGTGGTGTTTTACCAAAATGATTACATGGCTCCAATGTAATATATGCAATTCCTCCTTTTGCTTGTTTTCCAGCCATATTTAATGCATTAACTTCAGCATGATTATCTCCATATTTTTTATGCCATCCTTCTCCAACAATGTGGTCTTGATTAACAATTACACAACCAACATTCGGATTTGGAGAGGTTGTAAATTCACCTAATTTACTAAGTTGTATAGCTCTTTGCATATAAAATATATTTTTCATATTTTACCAAAATTTTTAAAGATTATTTTAATTAAAATGATTAAAACCAGTTTTTTTAAAATTAATTTTTTTATTGTTTTTCATTAAATTAAAACCTTTTTCTTTTGAAGTAATATATCCAATGTGTTTGCATTGAATTAAACGTTTTTTAATAGCTAAATTTAATTTTTTAATGTTTTTTTTAGAAACTGTAAAACATAATTCATAGTCTTCTCCGAAATATAATGCCCAATTCAAACAATTATTTTTTTTAAAATTATTTATTAATTTTTTAGAGATAGGTAATTTATTTACTTCTATATCAGCTCCGCATTGACTATTTTCTAATATATGTCCTAAATCAGCAATTAATCCATCTGATATATCTATTGCTGCATTGGCAAAGCTTCTTATTATTATACCTTCAGAAATTCGTGGAATAGGATTAAGATGTTTTTGAATTAAATAGTTTTTTATTGTTATATTTATATTTTTTTTTTTTGGAGTAAAAATAAACCAGCAGCGCTTTCTCCAAGATATCCTGTTACATAGATTAAATCTCCTTCTTTAGCATTTTTTCTTAATAATGCTTTTTCTCCTTGAATTAACCCGTAAACACTTAGTGTAATACTTAAAGGTCCACAATTAGTATCTCCACCTATAAGTGTTATTTTATATTGGTTTAAAATTTTAAAAAAATTTTCACTAAAACATTTTAACCATGTACTATTTGATTTAGGCATAGTAATAGATAATGTTATCCACTTAGGAAGTGCACCCATAGCAGCTAAATCACTGAGATTTACAGCAATTGTTTTATAAGCTAAATTTTCAGGGGTAATATTTTTAAAAAAATGTGTTCCTTCTACTAAAGTATCAGTACTAATAGCAAGGATATTGTTTTTTGGTATTTTAATTAATGCGCTATCGTCTCCAATACCTTTGATAAGATTTTTATCTGTTTTTTGATACTTATTAAAAAAATGAGAAATAATTTCAAATTCGTTGTATTTCATAATTTAATCATTATCTTTTTTTAATTTTTCTATAATATTGATCATTTCTAATGCTGCTAATGCAGCTTCAGATCCTTTATTACCCATTTTTAAACCTGATCTTTCAATAGATTGTTCTAGATTTTTTGTAGTTAATATTCCTAATGTTATTGGAATGAAATATTTCATACTAATTTTTGAAAGATTGTTATATGTATCACTTGCAATGTATTTAAAATGATCTGTACTTCCTTTAATAATTGTTCCTATTGCAATAATAGCATTATACTTTTTATATTTTGCAATATACTTAGCTATTATAGGTATTTCATAAGTTCCAGGAACATATATTTTTAAAATGTTTTCTTTTTGTATTTGACCTACTCTTGTTAAAGTATCTAGTGCTCCAGATAATAAGTGATTATTAATAAATTGATTAAATCTAGAAATAATTATTGCAATTGATGCTGTTTTATTTGTAATTCCGGATTGAATAATATTCATTTTTTTAATTTTTAGTTGTTTTAAGATTTGTTTTTAATATCCAAGCATTTCCATAGTGATTATAAAAACCTGCTTGTATACCCGCTTGTTCTCCAATTCCCTGATAAATATCAAAATGTTGTCCTTTAATCATACCCCCTACATCTAATGCACATAATAATCGCATTTCATATTTATTAATAAAAACACCTTTTTTATCAAGTAAAGGTATTTGTACTAATAATATACTTCCATTTTTAATGATAGATTTATCTACAGCTATTGCTGATTTTGCGATTAATGGTACAGCACTAGATCCGAATACTTCTTTCATTTTAGTTTCTTTAAAAAAAACAAAAGATTTGTTTTCTTCAAGTAATTTTTGAACTTCTAAATTGGTATGTTTACTGCACCAGTTCTTAATACTTTGCATAGAAATATTTTTTTTACTTATTTCACCTCGTTTTATTAATATTCTTCCTATACTTGTATAAGGCCAGTTATTTTTTTTTGCATAACTAAAAAAAGTTAATGGATTTCCATTTCCGTAGTCTATAAAACCACTTCCTTGAATTTCCATAATAAAATTATCTATTAAAGAGTTGCTATAAGCTAAAATATATTTTTTTTTTAGAATACCATTATATATATCTTTTCTTTGTGGTAGAATTTGATTTTTTTTAAAAACAGATGGTGTTTGATATATTGGATAAATAAAATTATCTTTTTTTATTTTTCGAGCTTGTATTATAGGCGTATAGTATCCAGTAATTTTAACATTGCCATAATTATCTACTCCTTTCATTTGAAATATTTTAATTCCAAATTTATTCAATGTATTCAAGTCTGATGTTTTTAACCATTTTTTAATATTATTATAAAGAATAGAATTTTTTAAGTATAAATTTGGAGAAAATTTTTTAATTTTTTCTAATTGTATAATAAAGTCTTTTTGATTAATTAATTTAGTTTTAATATTTATTTTTTTTGTTTCAGTAAAATTGTTAGTAATTTTTTTTTGATATTGTTGACCTTTACTAGAATCATAATTATTACATGAAATTATAAATATAAATATTACATTTAATATTATTTTTTTTATATTTTTTTTATTTTGCAGTTTAAAAGTTTTGTAATTAATCATAGTAATATTTTTGAATATTTGTTAAATTTCTTTTAATAAAAGAAAGTATTTAAAAAAAATAAAAATGTTTTTAAAAAAAGGTTGCATTTTTTTTCTTAAAGATGTATTCTTTACTAACTAAAGCGGGGTGGAGCAGTCTGGTAGCTCGTCGGGCTCATAACCCGAAGGTCGTTGGTTCAAATCCAGCCCCCGCAACCAAATACATCCTATCTAAAAAAAAATATTCCACAATTTATAATATATATATCATTTTTTAATGATAAAACTTTTATTTTTAAAAAATTTTATCACACGATGTGTTTTATATTTATATTATTTTGGTAATTGGTTTTTTAATTAGTGTAATATAAATAATATAAAACTTAATTTTACTTAAAAATAATATATAGGTTCGAGTGAAAAAGCAAGAGGATTATCATGAAAGAGCGTACTACTGAATTAGTTCAGGGTTTTCGCCATAGTGTTCCTTATATTAATGCTCATCGTGGAAAAACATTTGTTATTATGTTAAGCGGTGAGGCAATTAAATATGGAAATTTTTCTGGTATTATTAACGATATTGGTTTATTACATAGTTTAGGTATTCGATTAGTACTTGTATATGGAGCTTGTCCTCAAATTAATTCAAATTTAAATGAAAAAAAAATTAAAATCACATATCATAAATATATACGTGTTACTAATTTGCTATGTTTAGAACAAGTTAAACAAGCAGCAGGAAGATTACAACTTGATATTACTGCTCGTCTTTCAATGAGTTTAAGTAATACTCCTTTGCAAGGAGCAAATATTAATGTTGTAAGTGGAAACTTTGTTATTGCGCAACCATTGGGTATAGACGAAGGTATAGATTATATACATACTGGTCGAATTAGAAGAATTGATAAAAAAGCTATTGATTGTCAATTAACAAATGGTGCTATAGTTTTAATTGGTCCTGTTGCAGTTTCTGTTACAGGAGAAAGTTTTAATTTAACTTCTGAAGAAATTGCTACACAAGTTAGTATTAAGTTGAAGGCAGAAAAAATGATAGGTTTTTGTAGTAATCAAGGAGTTCTTAATGATCAAGGAAAAACTATTTCAGAATTATTACCTGATGATATAAATAAAAAGATTATAAAATTAGAAAAAAATGGAGATTATATTTCTTCAACAGTTCGTTTTTTAAAAGGATCTATCAAAGCTTGTAAAAATGGTGTAAATAGGAGTCATTTGATTAGCTATCATAAAAATGGAGCTTTATTACAGGAATTATTTTCTCGTGATGGTATTGGAACACAAATGGTTATGGAATCTGCAGAAAAAATTAGACAAGCTACTATTAATGATATCGGAGGAATTTTAGAGTTAATTCGGCCTTTAGAAAAAAAAGGGATTTTAGTTCGTAGATCGAGAGAACAGTTAGAAATGGAAGTAGACAAGTTTACAATTATTCAGCGTGATAACTTAACTATTGCATGTGCTGCATTATATCCTTTTTTTAAAGAAAATTTAGGAGAAATGGCATGTGTTGCAGTTCATCCTGATTATCGTAATTCTTCGAGAGGCGACTGTTTGCTTAAAACAATTAAATTAAATGCTAAAAAAATAAATTTAAAAAAAATATTTGTACTTACTACACATAGTATTCATTGGTTTCAAGAAAGAGGATTTATTATTGTTAATGTTGATAAATTGCCTGAAAGTAAGAAAAAAATGTATAATTATCAACGTTGTTCTAAAATTTTAATGATGGATTTATTTTAATATATTAAAAACTTTTGTTTTTTTGACGTCATAATGAATATTTTTTTATTTGAAAAAATACTTAATTTTTTTCGAGATCTTGTAATTGCTGTATATAAAATTTCTTTGTTCAATATTTCTAAATTTTTATTTGGAAGTATTAATGTTGTATGATTAAATTCAGAACCTTGAGCTTTATGAACAGTAATACACCAAGCAGTTTCATAATTTTCTAATAAATCAACAGGAATATATTTAGTATTATTATGATCTTGTAAAAAACACACTTGTAATTTTTTTTGATGATTGAAATGAGTAATTCCTATATCACCGTTAGATAGATTTAAATATTTGTTATTTTTTGTAATAATAATAGGTTTTCCTGGATACCATATTTGATTGTTAATATAGGAATATTTTTTAATAATATTTTTTTTATACATTACTTTTTCTAAAGTATTATTTATATTATGTATTCCGAATAGACCATCTCTAACAATACATAATATTTGATGCTGTTTAAATTTTTTTATAATTTCTTTTATACTTTCTTTTTGCTCTATTTTATCCCAATATTCTTGATTATAAAAAATAATTTTATTAATCATTCTTTCATATTGATGTTCGCAATTAATTTCATAAAAAAAAACATTTTTTATTGAATTATTAAATAATTTAATAAAAATTTCTTTTTTATTTTGATCAATTGCATTTGATAATATGTAAATTCCTGAATTGGTTTTAAATCTATAATTTTTTTTTAAAATACATATTTTATCACTAATTAAAAAAGTATTATTCTTATTTTCTTTATTATATAATTTTGAATATTGTGTAATATTTTTTAAATAAGATATAGTTTCTATACTATAACCATCATGTGAATAATTATAAATTTTTTTTAAAATAGAACCTGCTCCTATTGGTGATAATTGATTATGATCTCCAATAAAAATAATTTTAGTATTTTTTTGAAGAGCAGAAAATATATTATTCATCATAAAAATATCTATCATAGATACTTCATCAATAATTAAAACATCTATATTTAAAGGGTTTTTTTTATTAAAAAAAATTTTGTCAGATGTTTTTGATACTCCTAATAATTGATGTATAGTGACAGGTTTTAAAAGAAATAGTTTTTTTTCTTCTGAAGATAGGTATAAATCAAATGTTTTATAATTATTTAATGTTTCAATTAAATGTGCTGTAGCTTTTCCTGTAGGTGCTGATAATTGTATTTTAATATTTTTTTTTGTATTTTTTATTAATATAATAATAATTTTTATTATTGTAGTAGTTTTTCCAGTCCCAGGACCTCCTAAGATAAAAAATATTTGATTTATTAAACTTAATGCTACAGCTATTTTTTGATAGTTATATTCTTTACTAGGAAATAATTCTTTTAAGAGTGAACAAGTCTTTATTAAATCAAATTCATTATATATTTGTTTTTGATGTAAATACTTTAGAATATTTTTTTCAGATTTCCATATCTTATAAAGATAAACTTTATCTTTAAAAAATACTAAAGGAGTTATAATATCTCCATTACTAAAAGCATGATGTTTTGATAATTCTAATGACCAGTTCGTTTGGTTTTTATTTAAAATAAATAATATTTTTTTAATAATTTTTTTATTGTTAATAGAAAAAAAATTATTTTTTTTGAAATATTCAAGTGATAAAAAAATATGGCCATTATTACTCTCAAAACTTGTACATGCTGCTACTAACATAATGATATTATTTGTTTTAGAGATAAATTGTGAAAAAATGAAATCAATCATGCGTATGATCTTATTTTTTACTAAATCTTTTAATAGTTTTTTCATATCAATAACACTACTTAATTTTTAATTAGAAATAAATTAATTAAATTTTTAACTAACAAGTACTCTGGCATGATATAGAAAATACCATTATTTTTATTCACTTTATCTATACCCCTCAAAAACATATAAAATACTCCACCAAAATTATTTTTATATTTATATTTTTTTATTTTTTTATTTAAATATTGATGTAATGCAACTGTATATATTTGATATTGTAAATCATATCTATTTTTAATAATTTCTTTTTTGATATTTTTTAAAGAATATGAATTTTTATCATTACCTAGATAATTAGTTTTATAATCTATTATATAATATCGTTTTTCCCAAAAAAAAACTAAATCAATAGATCCTTTTAAAATTCCAGTAATTGGATTAAAAGATATTTTAGGTGTAAGAGAAGAAATTGGGTCAAAAGATTGAATAATATGATTAAAGTCTATGCTATGTAATGTTTTTTGTATAGGTAAAAAAAATTTCATTTCTTTTATATATTGATGTGGTTTTAACATAGATAAATTAAAATTTAAATTTTTTAATTTTACATGAATAATATTATCTATCCAAGATGTTAATATAGGAGCCCATTTTTCTTCAAATCCATGTTTTTTTAAAGATTTATAAAAAAAATCAATATTTAATTTTTCTAAAAAATTAATTCTATTCAATATATAGTGTATAAGAATTCCAGTTTCTTTTCCTACTGGAAAATTTTCAAATATTATTTTTTCTTGATAAATTTTTCTCTGATTTAAAATGTAATTTATATTATGATTATTTTGATTAATCGAAATATTTTCTTTTTTTAACTTTGTAAAACTTGTTGTTTGCAGGTAATTTTGTGTTTTTTTAATTAAATTATGAGATTGAGATAGCAAATATACATCTTTTTTAGTAGAAGAAATTTTAATGTTTATTGTATCATATTTTATGTTTATATATGATTTCATATTCAATGAATTTATTTCACATAACAAACTATCATAATCCATATAACATCCACGTTGTATAATATATCCTAAGGCACTTTTATAATTATCACTTTTTTTTTGGTTTTTTTTGTTGATAATATCTCCTATTCCCAAGCTACAATGATAAATAGCTCTTGTTATAGAGACGTATAAAAAACGCAAGTCTTCTGCTAATCGTTCTTCATCTACTATTTTTTTAGTTTCTTTACTTTGATTTAAATCAAAAAATATTTTTAAGTTTTTTTTATCATGATATAGATGTGATTTTGATTTTTTATAAGTTGCTGCAAAAGGAATCCAAACTATAGGATATTCTAATCCTTTAGATTTATGTATAGTAATAATTTTTATTGCGTTAGATTGTTTGAAATCTCTAATATATTCATTTTCTGATATGTTTTTTTTGTCTAATATTTTTTTTTCGAACCATCTTATCAAAGACGACTTTTTATAAAAATATTCTGATTGTTCTTCTAATAATTCTGCTATATGTAAAAAATTTATATGTTTTTGAGAATATTTATATTTATCTAAATTATCAGAATATTTCTGATAGTCTAATATCATGGTTTTAATTGTATAAAAAATTCCTGTATGTGTCCATATTTCACGATATTTATATAATTTTTTAATTATAAAATGTGATTTGTCTATATTTTTTTGTTTTTCTCCTTCTAATAAAATCTTATAAATAATATGTGTAAAAATAGATTGTTTTAATAATTTTATATTCGTTGGTTGTAAAACAGTTTGAAGTATTATGAGAAGTTCACAAGCATCACTAGTTTGAAATACATTTGTATTAGAAGATGAATAAATAGATTTAATATTAACTTTTTCCAATGCATTTTTAATAATATTCGCTTCATCTTTATTTCTTACTAATATAACAATATCACTTTCTTTTAAAATTTTTTTTTCATCTTTTTTAATTAGTATTGCTTCACCTTTTTTAGCATAAGTGAGCCAATAGAAAATTTCATTTGCACACTGTTTTGCAATCCATTCTTGATAATCTTCAATATATATTTTTTCTTTTTTTTTAAAGAAAAAACTGATAGCGTTTTGAATTTTTCCTTGTATTTTAAATTGTATGTTTTTATTATTCAATGCAGGATAAATATTAACAAATGGAATGTTCTTAAAAAAAAATGGTTTTTTATTACGTGAAAATAAATAGTTTGTAGCTTGACATATATCTATTGAAGATCTCCAATTAGTATCAAGATAATAATATTGTTTAATTTTAGATTTGGCATGTAAATAAGAAAAAATATCTGCTCCTCTAAAACTATATATTGATTGTTTTGGATCTCCTATAAGAAATAGTGCTGTTTTTTCATTATTTATGTTATATAAAATATTAAAAATTTGATATTGTTGAATATCAGTATCTTGAAACTCATCAATAAATGCTACTGGATATTTTTTAATTATTAATTTTTTTAGTTTCTCATCTTTTTTAATATACTTTAATAAATTATTTAATAGATCATTAAATCCTAATAAAAATTTTTTGTTTTTTTCTTTATTTACAAGTCTAGTTATTTTTTTTATTGCTTGAAATAAAATAATATCTTTTAAGGAAAATTTTTTTTTCACTATTTCTTCAATATCTTTAAAAAAAACATGATATGGAATATGATTATTTTTTATGTTTTTTATTATTGTTTCTTCCGAAAAATATTTTAATCCGACTGGTATTTGATAATTCTCAGTTGTAGATTTAGCCCATTTTGTAATATTTTGTTTCCATCTAGATATATTAAATTCATTATATATTTTTTGATTAGGTTTTAATGTTTTAATTGTATTTAATATAATTGAGTTATAATCCAACCATTTTTTTTTAAAAGTATTGATTATTTTAATGTTATCTTCATGACACGTTATAATATTTTGATTTTTAGTAAATCTTTTCTTAAAATATACTGTACTAAAATTAAATATTGGTTTTAATTCAGATAAAAGAGCTTCTGGGTTTTTATAATATTTTGAGATGATATTAATAATATTTTTTGGTAATTGATAAAAATAAGATCTCCAAAAATCTTCTGTAGCTTGTAAATATAATAATTGTTCATTTTCAATTATTTTTTCATTAATATTGAAGAAATTTAATTGTAAAACATCTTTGCAAAATCCATGTATTGTATAAATAGCCATATAATTTATATTTTGTTTTGCTTTTTCTAAAATATATATCGCTTCTTCTAAATTTTTTATTTTTTTTAAAAATGGTTTTAAAATAGAATGATTAGTATTTTTAGTGATACAATATAACTGTAGTTTTTCAATGTTTTTTTTAATTCTTTTACATATTTCATTTTTAGCAAAATTAGTAAAAGTTACTATTAATATTTCTTGTATTAATAATGGTTTAATATTTTTTTTATTACCTATTCCAAGCAATAAGCGTAAATACATTAGTACAATTGCTGTAGTTTTTCCAGTTCCAGCAGAAGCTTCAATTAAATTAACACCATTAAATGGTATTTTAAATATATTTAATTTTTTTTTCATTAATTTTTTTATATTTTAATAATGGAGTAAACCATATTTTAGAAATATGACAGATTTTTTTTACATCTAATTTTGAAATTATTTTTTGTATGTAAACATCTTCTTTTTCTCCTTGTATATAAGAGTTTCCCATCCATTTTTTATATAATATTTTATATGCTTCTTTCTTAATATTAGGATCTTTAGAAATACATTGATTTTTTATATCATAAACTTTATCCAACCAAGATATACCGGATTTTGTTAATAATAAAGGACTATTAATACCTTTTATATATCCTTTAATGTATTTTAAAAAATAATTATATGCTTGATTGTATGATAGAGAATGAAATGAAAATATTTGTTTTTTATATCCTAATATTTTACTTTCTCCTATACCTCCTAAAATACAGTAAACTAAATGTTCTAACCATAATGATATTCGATCAGAATAGTTAATTACACCTGATTTCCATCGAAGTAAACCTGTGTTTTGTATTTCTTTTAAAGTTCCTTTAATATAATATTTTTCTATTTGAAGATTAAAATCTTTTTTTTGAGGAAGTACTCTAAATTGATTAATTACTTTTACTATTTCTTCCATTTCTTTGTATTTATTTTGTAAAGCTATTTCTCCAAAACCTCCATATGGTAATATTCCAGACAATTTTATTTTTTCTAATGTATTTTTTAAACTTTGCTTATTTATCATTTTTTCTAATAAAATATTACTTATTTTAAAGTTTTCTAATTGATCAATGATAAATGGTTCAGTTATTAATAATTTTTGTTTTATTGAAAATTTTGTTTTTAATGTATAATTAAAAAAATATCGTATTGGATGTTTCCAAAAAGATATTAAATCCTTCAAATTAATCAAAAAACTTTTTTTTTCAAAATTTTCTAAGTGAATTATATTCTTAAAAAATATTTTATGAATATTTTTAATTTTATTTTTTTGTGTATTTTCTATTTTTTTTATATTTACTATATTATAAATGTGTGCTTTTTCATGTTTCTTACAAAGATAGTGTGATATTTTTTTAATATTATCTTCTATTTTTAGTTTTTCATCACCTTTAAAGCAAAAATATAATGTTATATAATTTATTAATTCTTCAATTAAAATAGATGGGTAGATTTTAGTTTCATTTTTTAATGAATACCCAATATAACTCATATAAAAATATTCTGTAGCAGCTGTAAAATTTTTTAAGAAAAAATAACGTTGTTCATCATCCATATTAATATCTGTAATTAATGGATATTTTTTTAAAAGATTAATATTATCTATATTGTTATTTTTTGATAATGCTTTAGAACTTAATCCTATAATATAAATTATTTTAAATGGTATGCAACATACTACAGAAGGATGACAAAAGTTTATAACTCCTAGTTTAATTTTTTTTTTACTTGTACAATTTGTTATATATAAAAAATTTTTTTTTAACACATTAATAGTGATTTTTTTTTGATATTCAGATAATATAATTTCATCAATCATTGTTTTCCAATTTTTATTTATTATTTGAAGTATTTGATCCCATTCTGTTTGTTGGTAAAAAAAATCATTTATAAAAGAGTTAAATAATAAACGCCAATATTTTATTTTTTTTGACTTTGATAATTTTAAGCGCCATTTGTTTAATATATTAATTAGATGAGATAATTTTCCTATTAATTCTGATTTAGAAAAATCAATAGAAATAAATGATAAAATATTATTCCAAATTTTATTTTTTTCATTTGTAGCATAACTTAATAATAATTTGTCAATTCCATAAAACCAAGTATTTTTATCAATTTCTAAAAAATGTAAATCATTTTGATGTTTTTTATTTACACCCCATCTAATATTTGTAGATTTTACCCAATTATATAAAATTTTTATTTCTTCTTCTGAAATACTAAAATTTTTTGATATAATTGGAATATCAAGTAATTCTAAAATTTCTTCATTATTGAATCGAATATCAGATAAGTTTAATATTTTGTTAAAAAGATAAAGTATTTTTTGTTTATTTTTACAATTTTTTTCGGAAATATAAAAAGATATATTTTCTTTTTTATTATTTGATTTAAATACAGAATTAATATGTGTTATATAACTATTTAATTCAAATGAAGTAACAACAATATCATGTGGTTTTATGTTATTATTCGTGTTTAGTATTTCTATTAATATTTTATATAACACTTCAATTTCATGTTGTTTACTATAGCAAATATTTATAGAAATTGAATTATCTTTAGGATTTATAGTTTTTTTAAATAATTGTTTATTTTTTTGAAAATTTAAAATATTATTTTTAATATTATTTAATAAATTATCTATATGATATTTTTTAAAATAATTTTTAATTTTAATGTTTTTTAAGGTTTTTATAAAAAGCAAATAAACGTGTTCATATTTACCCCACAGTTTTTCTAGTGTATTGTTAAAATTATTTTTTACATCTAAATGAGTTAATTTATTATCTAAAGTAACTGGATAACTAATGATGTTATTTTTATAAGCAGTTAAATATAAAAAATATATATCAGTATATATACTTATTTTATGAAATATTTCTATATATGATGGATTTATAGGAAGTGACCAAATAATAAAAATACGTTGTGGAAATTCAACTTGTTTTTTAATTAAATTTTTAAATTCATAAAATAAACTTGAAAAATTATTAGTAGATTGATTAAGTTTTTTACTATCATTGATCATTTTATTCCATAGTTTTATTTGCCATGATATTTCTGAACTAATTTTTGGTATTTTTATATTGTTTTTTTTCCATTCTTGAATCCATTGTGGTCTGTATAAAATATATTTTTGAAATAAATTTTCCATTAAAAATGCAAATTCAAATTTTTTTATTTTATTATCATTTTTCTTAATATTTTCAAGAAAATTATTTTCTTCAATAATTTTTATTATTTTCCAAATATTAGTTGTTTTCTTTAAAATATTTTTCACTTTATTTTCAGATATTATTGTTTTAAACATTTTCCAAATAAAAATATGAGGATTAATTAGTTTAAAATCTGATGAAATACCTGTATAGTTAGCTGTGAATATATTTAGATATTGAAATAATACTTCATTATCATGAATAATAATTTCTTTTTCAAAAATATAGGGAAGTGGTTTTTTTTTAATAATTTTACATATTTTTAAAAATAGTATATTTAATTGATTAAATTTATATAAAAAAAACATAAAAACCTTTGTATTTTAAAATTAATACGTTGTAAATATAAAATATTTAATTTAGCATTTATTTTTTTTTGTAAAGATGAACATCTATTTGTGGGTAAGGAATATTAATATTATTTTTATCTAATGCTTTTTTAAATTCAGCCATTAAATCCCAATATACTGAATTTAATTCATCTGTATTACTCCAACATCGTACAACAAAATTCAAAGAAGATGGTGCTAGTTCACTCAAACCAATTATAATATCTCGATCTTTTATAACTCTATTTTCATTTTCTATGACTTCTCGTAATACTTTTATAACTAAATCAATATCTGTATTATATGCAACACTGATAGAAAATTCATTTCTTCGAGCAGGTTCTCTTGAATAATTGATAATATTTCCAGAAATTATTTTATTATTTGGAACGACTACAATTTTACCATCTAAAGTACGTAAAGTTGTATAAAAAATATGAATATTTAATACTGTTCCTGCTACATTTCCTAAATTCACATATTCTCCAGTTTTTAAAGGTCTTAGTGTTACTAATAGAACGCCTGCTGCAAAATTAGACAGAGAACCTTGTAATGCTAATCCAATAGCCATTCCAGCAGCACCTAATATAGCAATTACAGAAGTTGTTTGAACACCTATTTTCCCTAATGCAGCAATTAATGTAAAAGTAATAATAATATATCTCATTAAAGCAGAAAGAAAACCTGCAATAGTAGCATCAATATTACGAGTAATTAATATTTTATTAACTCCATTAGATATGATTTTTGCTACAAACATACCAGAAACTAAAATAACAATAGATGATGTCAAATTAATTATATATCCAAATAATAGTTCTTGATTTCGTATTAACCAATTACCTGCATGATTAATATCACTTACTACATTAAGTTCATCCATTTTTATCTCTTTTTATATAGTTTTAAAAATAAGCATTTAATTTAACATGTCTAAATTTTTACTGTGTTAATTCTTATTTATTGGTTTTCGGAGAATATTTTTATTTATTCCCCGGATTTGAAGATAAAATATTTATTATATTTAAAAAACATTTAATGCATTTAGTTCCTTAAATGTTTTTTCTAATCTTATAGACATTGATTCTTGCGATTTTCTTAGCCAAGATCTTGGATCGTAATATTTTTTATTTGGTTGATTTCCCCCTGTTTTATTACCTAGCTGAGTTTGTAAAAAATCTTTATTTTTTTTATAAAAATTTAATACACCTTTCCAAGCAGCCCATTGTATATCAGTATCAATATTCATTTTAATCACACCATATTTGATAGATTCTTTAATTGCTTCTAGATCTGATCCTGATCCACCATGAAATACAAAATTTAATGGTAGTTTTTCTAACTTATGCTTTGTGCTCACATAGTTTTGTGATTCTTTTAGAATAATAGGTTTTAAATTAATATTTCCAGCTTTATAAACTCCATGTATATTTCCAAATGCAGCAGCTATAGTAAAATTTTTACTAATTTTAATTAATTTTTCATATGCATAGTTAACATCTTTAGGTTCTGTATAAAGCAATTCTTTACTAATTTTACTATTGTCTATTCCATCTTCTTCACCACCTGTGCATCCTAATTCAATTTCTAACATCATATTAATTTTTTTTATTTTTTTTAAATATGAACTGCAAATTGAAATGTTATCTTCTAATGATTCTTTCGATAAATCAATCATATGAGAAGTAAAAAGAGGTTTTTTATAAATTTTATAATGTTTTTTTCCCTCTTTAATTAGACCATCAATCCATGGTAATATTTCTTTATGACAATGATCAGTATGCAGTATTACTGGAACATTATAGTGTTTTGCAACTAAATGTACATGTCTAGCTCCTGATATAGCTCCCTTTATAGCTTGTTCTTGATCGGTTTTAAATATTTTTTTAGAACTAGCGATAAAAGAAGCTCCTCCATAAGAAAATTGTATAATAACAGGAGATCTTATTCTGGAAGCTGTTTGTAATACAGCATTGATTGAATCAGTACCTATGCAATTTACTGCTGGTATTGCAAATTGTTTTTTTTTAGCTAATTCAAATATTATTTGACATTCATCACCTGTTATTACACCAGGTTTAATAGAGTTTAAATTATTCAAATTTTTTCCTATTATTTAAATTTTTTTAATTAAAAATATTATTTAGTATTTGTTGAGAAAAATTTTTTTCTAGCATATCTATCGCAGGTAGTTTTTTACCTTCAATAAATTCTAGAAATGCACCGCCTCCTGTTGAAATATAAGAAATTTTATTTTTAATACAAAACATATCAATAACAGATAATGTATCACCACCTCCAGCTATTGAAAACTCGGAATTATTTGCTATTGCTTTAGCAATTTTTTCTGTTCCTTTTCTAAAATTAGGAAATTCAAAGACTCCTACAGGACCATTCCAAATAATTGTTTTTGCTTTACTAATTATTTTAACAATTTTTTTTATAGTTTCATCACCGAAATCCATAATTTCTTCATTTTTTTTGATGTTTGATGGTAATCTAATTATAGATGGTTCGATATTAGAAAAATTTTTTCCTATACGAGAATCAATTGGTATTACAATATTTTTATAGTTATCACGTAATTTTTTTGCTTTTAATATAAATTCTGGTTCATGTAATGATTTTCCAATGTTATAATCAATTGCTAAAAAAGTATTTGCAATACCACCTCCAACTATTAAAGTATCTGAAATATTAGAAAGTTTTTTTAATACATTAAATTTAGTAGATACTTTAGATCCTCCTACTATAGATACCATAGGACGTTGTGGATTTTTTAACGCCTTTTTGAGCATAGTTATTTCAGATATTAAAAGCAGACCTGCACATGCAATATTTACAAATTTTCCAATTCCATATGTTGATGCTTGTTTTCTATGTGCACTTCCAAAAGCATCCATAATAAAAATATCACATAAGTTAGAATATTTTTTAGATAAAACAGGATCATTTTTTAATTCTCCTGAGTTAAAGCGAACATTTTCTAAAACTAACATTTCTCCAGGTTTGATTGGAATAATATTTGAATAATCATTGGAAAAATATACTTTAGTGTAGTTTATTTTTTTTTTTAAATATTCAAATATAGGAAATAACGAATATTTTTTTTCATAACACTCATTTTTTGGTTGTCCTAAATGTGACATAACAATAACTTTTGCTTTTTTCCGAAGTGCCAATTCAATTGTAGGAAGTGAAGCTAATATTCTAGCATCAGATTGAATAATTCCATTTTGAATTGGAACGTTTAGATCACATCTTATTAAGACTCTTTGTCCTTTTATATTTACTTCGTTCATATTTCTTATTTTCATAAAAGCACCTTTTAATTAATTTTTTTATAAAAGTTTTAGTAATTTATTTATACCTGTTATCAGTTATTTGTAATAACAGGTGATACAAAAAATGTATAATAATTTAGTTTTTAATAAAAAATTAGATTTTAAAATAAAAATTCATTTAATTTTGGAACCATGTTCTGATTCCATCAAGAAACATTTGAGTAGCAAGCATAATTAATATTAGACCCATTAATCTTTCTAAAGCATTTACACCTTTTGAACCAAATAATTTTAAAAAAAAACCTGATAATAATAATACTACAATAGTAAAGCACCATGCTATTAGTAAAGATCCTACTAAATATGACATATTATGCAAATATTGATGAGATAATAACATTAATGTGGCTAATAAAGATGGTCCTGCTACTAATGGAATTGCTAATGGCACTAAAAAAGGTTCTTCGTTAGAAGATAATCCATTATTATCTTCTGAAGGAAAAATCATTTTAATAGCAATTAAAAATAAAATAATTCCACCAGATATAGATACTGTTTCAGTTTTTAAATTAAGAATATTGAGTATTTTTTCACCAACAAATAAAAATGTTAGCATAACAATTAAAGCTATAATCATTTCTCTTATAACTACTATTCTTCTTCTTTTTGCATTTAAATTTTTTAGTATCGTCATAAAGACAGGAAGATTCCCTAAAGGATCCATGATTAAAATCAATAATATAGTTGTAGAAATTATTTCAGTCATTTTAATTTATTATGTCCTTGTAGATATATAAAGTTTTTAACTATATATAATATATATATAAAATAATAGAAATTTTCTACACTATATATAAATATTTTAATATATATATCAATATTGTTTTTAAGATAAATTTATAATTTTATAGTATATTAAAAATTTTAATGAGATTTAATATTTTCATAAATCAATATCACTTATAAAATTATATAATAATTACATTTATTTTCGGAGGTCGGAAAGTTTTTATTAAAAATGTTTTATTATATTTGAATAAAAATTATTTTTTATAAAAACACCGTATATTTATTAATGATGAAATCTGTTGGATTCATTGGTTGGCGTGGCATGGTAGGGTCGGTTTTATTAAACCGAATGAGAGAAGAAAATGATTTTTTAAAAATTATTCCTCATTTTTTTTCAACTTCTCAATTAGGTCAAGATGGTCCTATTATAAATAATAAAGTATTTAAAAATCTTAAAGATGCTTATAATCTTAATTTATTAGAAGAAATGGATATTATTATAACATGCCAAGGAGGTTCTTACACTGATACTGTTTACTCTAAATTACGTAAAAATAATTGGAAAGGTTATTGGATAGATGCTGCTTCTAGCTTAAGAATGAAAAATGATTCTATTATTGTATTAGATCCTATTAATTTAAAATCTATTAAAACAGCGTTAGATGATGGAATTAAAACTTTTGTGGGAAGTAACTGTACTGTCAGTTTAATGTTAATGGCTTTAGGTGGATTATTTTCAAACAAGTTAGTAGAATGGATTTCTGTATCTACTTATCAAGCAGCATCAGGTGCAGGCGCTCAATATGTAATTGAATTGTTAAAACAAATGGGTGCGTTATATAATGTTGTATCTAAAGATTTATCAAGTAATGTCTATTCTATTTTAGACATTATAAAAAAAGTTACTAAAAAAATTCAAGATGATAAATTTCCATTAAAATATTTTTCTGTACCTTTAGCTGGAAGTTTAATACCATGGATAGATATTGATATGGGAACTGGGCAAAGTCGAGAAGAATGGAAAGGACAATTTGAAACAAACAAAATATTAGGTTCAAAGAATCAAGTAATCATAGATGGAACATGTGTTCGTATAAGCTCAATAAGATGTCATAGTCAATCAATTTTAATTAAATTAAATAAAAATATTTCATTAAAAAATATGGAAGAAATAATTGTTAATCATAATAAATGGGTTCATTTTATTCCAAATAATATTGAAGACACAATATTTAAATTAACTCCATCAGCGGTAACTGGTACATTAAAAATCCCAGTTGGGAGATTAAGAAAATTAAGCATGGGTGATAAATACTTTTCCGCTTTTACTGTTGGAGATCAGTTATTATGGGGAGCTGCAGAGCCTTTAAGAAGAATGTTAAGTTTATTAATTAATATTTAATATTCTTGAAAAATATTATAAATAATTTAATTAATATACACACATAGTGTGTATATTAAATGGCTTAAAAAACACTTATTGATTGATTTTTTATTATATATTTTAATATAATCCTTTTTTTAATAAATAACGATAAGGTTTTACATGAGTAAAATATTCAATAAGTTGATGTTCCATAAAATTACAAAAATATGGGATATCTCTTTTAGTAGATGGATCATCTGATAAAACTAATATAGTTTCGTTTTGTTTTATTTTTCTGATTGTTTTTCGAATCATCATAATTGGCTCTGGACATTGCAGTCCAATTAAATTTAATATAATATTTATTTTTTTCATTTTTTATATATTTAACATATGTAATATTTATATAAAACAAATTAAATTTTAATATAAATTTTTTAAAAAAATATATTTTTCTACTTCTATAGGTAAAAATTTACGTGAGCTTTTACCATTGTTAAAATTTTGTCTTATTTGAGTAGAAGAAATTTTTATCGAAGGTATAGATGAAAAAAAAATGAATCCAAATGGTTTTTGATGTAAATAAATTTTATTTTTAATCGTATGTAAAAAAATCCATTTTTTTAATTCATCATTATTTTTTTTAATGGTGTGTCTTGGAAGAATTAATAAATGAACGTATGATAATATTTCTTTCCAATTTTTCCAAAGGTTTAAATTATTTAGATTGTCTTCTCCTATTATAAAACACAATGGTTTTAAAAATCCAATTTTTAATCTTATTTTTTTTAATGTATCTATAGTATAAAATTTTTTTTTTTGTTGTTTCTAATAAGCTTATTTCAAATAAGTTATTATCTTTAATAGCATATTCGATCATCTTTATTTTATGTTTTAGAGATGTTTTAGTTTTAGATCGATGAGGAGGGTTTTGATTAGGTAGCAATATAATTTTTTTTATTGAAATTTCTTTTGCTAAGTTTTCTGCAGAAAGAATATGTCCATAATGAATAGGATCAAAATTACCTCCAAAGATTGCATATATTTCTTTCATTGTCTATTATATTTTTAGGTTTTTTAGTGTTTTTATTTGTGAAGATAATAATAATGTTAATGTTTTTAACTCTATCCATACATCATAATCATATTCTACTTTAATTTTGATATCTATTTGTAATAAAATTCTAATTACTTTAAGAAAATTATTAAAGTTTATTGATTCAATTGCAAGTTTAAAAAATTTAATTCTATTGAAAAAAATATTATTTTGTTTAAAAAATATATTTATGTTTATTTTTTTTTCACGTTTCATATTAAGTAATATTAACAAATCTTTTTGTAATGATCTTATTAAAATAATAGGATTATATTTTTGTTTACGAAAAGTATCTAATATATAAATAGCTTGTTTTATTTTATTTTGAAAAATTGAATTTATCCAATCTGATGGGGTAAAAATAGCAAATTTGTTAATAATACTTTTTATTTTTTTTGATGTAATATTTTTATTTTTCCATATAAGCATTATTATATTTAACATATGATATATAAACAAAGTATTTCCTTCATAATATTTATATAGCAATAAAAAAGCATTTTCAGTAATTTCTATTTTTTTTTCTTTTATTTCATATTTCAACCAATTTTTAAAATTTACACCATATGGTGTAAAACACCATATAATATCAGTAGTGAATATATTTTTTTGTGTTAATAAATAATTTTTAAAATTATTAGATAACTGATTAAATTTTAATATTGTTAATATATCTAAATTTTTAACAAAAAGTAATTTATTTATATTTTTTACTAACAAAGAATTTAAATTTTTTAAAAATAAATTTATAATTAAAACTTTTTTTTTAAAAAATAAATTATTTGAATGATAAAAGTTAATAACTTGATTCCAATCTATATTTTTTTCTATATTAATAATATAATTTTCTTTAAAACTTTTTGTTTTAGCAAAATTTAATATTATTTTTTCATTTTTGTTTAACAATATTAAATCTTCTCCTAAGAGAATATAAAAATGATTTAAATTTTTAATTATTTTTTTTTTTAATTCTTCTGTATATATAAATTTCATATAAATAAAATACCATTTTAAAAGTTTTATATGACAAAGTTGATTATTTTATTAGGAATATAAATTATTTTTTTTATTTTTTTATTTTCTATTTTTTTTTGAAATAATGAACTATTTTGAACATAAGTAAAAATTTCTTTTTTTGTTAAATTACCTGGAATTTCTATAGTAAGTCTTTTTTTTCCATTGATTTGAATAACTAGTATATCATTTGTTTTTAATAAAAATTTTTTTTGAAAAACAGGCCATTTTTCATTATCTATGAAACAATTGTTATTTAAATTTTTCCATAAGATAAAACATAAATGCGGTGTAAATGGATAGAGCATTTTTATAATCGATATTAATGAATCTTTCATAATACATTTATCTTCTTCATTTTCTAATTTAAATTTTATTAGTGTGTTTACTAATTCCATAATTTGAGAAATAGCAGTATTAAATGATTTTCGACGACTGATATCATCAGAAACTTTAGCAATTGTTTTATGTAATACATGATACATGTTTTTTTGTTTTTTATTTAAAGTATTAAAGTCTATATTTTTATATTTATGTTTTATTTGAATATAACTAAATGATAATTTCCATAATTTTTTTAAAAATCGATAAATACCTTTTACTCCAGATTCATTCCATTCTAATGATGATTCTATAGGAGCAGCGAACATAATAAATAATCGAATTGTATCAGCTCCATAATTATTAATCATTAATTCTGGTTCAATTCCATTATTTTTAGATTTGGACATTTTAATCATTCCAGCATATATAACTTTTTTACCTTTTTTATCTTTTGCATTAATAATTTCTCCTTTAATATTTTTTTGAATATATATATTAGATTTATGAATCCAATTGCGTTGATTATTTTCACCAATTTGATAAAATGCTTCTGATAAAACCATTCCTTGACATATTAAATTTTGTACTGGTTCATCAAATTTAACAAATTTAAAATCACGTAATAATTTATGATAAAATCTAAAATACATTAAATGCATAATAGCATGTTCTATTCCTCCAATATATTGATCAACAGGTAACCAATATTTTGATGCTATAGGATCAATTATTCCTTTTTCAAAATGAGGACAAGTATATCTTGCATAATACCAAGACGATTCCATAAATGTATCAAAAGTGTCTGTTTCTCTAATAGCAGTTTGATTATTAATTTTAGTAGTATAGCAAGTTGATTTGTTATATGAAGAGTTTTTTAATACATCCAAATGTTTTGTTGTTTCAGGTAATAATACCGGTAAATCTTTTTCTGGTATTGGAACAATTTCCCCATTTTTCATTGTTGCCATAGGAATTGGAGTTCCCCAATAACGTTGTCTAGATATGCACCAATCTTGTAGTTTATAAATAATTTTTGTTTTTATATTTGTTTCTTCTAATAGTTTTTTTTTTATTTTTTGAGTTGCATTTTTATAATCAAGCTGATTGAATTCTCCAGAGTTTATTAATATTCCTTTTTCAGGAAAAAATGTTTTTTTAACTAATTGCATATTTTTTATATTAGATTGTTGGATAACATATTTAATTTTTAAATTATTTTTTATAGCAAAATTCCAATCATTTACATTATGCCCTGGAACTGACATAACTGATCCAGTACCATAATCATTTATTACATAATTTGCTATCCAAATGGGTATTTTTTTTTTTGTAATAGGATGTATCGCAAATATATTAGTGTTTATTCCATAAAATTTTTTTTCTTCCATCTCTTCTTTAGATAAGTTTTCATTGTTTTGTATGTCAATAAATTTTTTTAATATTTGATTTTTTTTTGAAAGATACATGGAAAATTTATGAAAAGGAGATATAGCAATATATGTAACTCCCATTATAGTGTCAATTCTAGTAGTAAATATTTTAATTTTTTTGTTGCTATTTTTAATATTAAAAGAAATTTCAAACCCTTCCGATCTGCCAATCCAATTTCTTTGCATATTTTTAACTTTTTCAGGCCAATTTTTTAATTGTTTTAAATCATTATGTAACGATTCAGCGTAATTTCTAATTTTTATAAACCATTGTGGAATTTTTTTTATTTTTATGGTACTTTGACATCTCCAACAACAACCATTGATTACTTGTTCATTAGCTAAAACAGTTTTATCATACGGACACCAATTTACTAAACTATTTTTTTTATAAACTAATTTTTTTTTATATAATTGAATAAAAAACCATTGTTCCCATTTATAATATTCTGGTTGACATGTGGTTATTTCTCGATCCCAATCATAGCTAAAACCTAGTGATTCCAGCTGTTTTCTCATATATTTAATATTCTTATATGTCCAAGATGATGGCATTGTATTATTTTTAATAGCAGCTTCTTCTGCAGGAAGCCCAAAAGCATCCCAACCAATAGGTTGTAAAACATTCTTTCCTAACATTCTTTGATATCTTGCAATGACATCACTAATAGTATAATTTCTAACATGACCCATATGTAGTTTACCAGAAGGATAAGGAAGCATGGGAAGGCAATAATATTTTTCTTTTGTGTTATCTTCATGAACATGAAAAGTTTTGTTATTTTTCCAATATTTTTGTACATATATTTCAATATCTTTTGGACAATATTCTTGTTCCATAATTTTTCTCTATAATAATTTTTATATTTTTAAAAATAAAAAAAATTTTAACTTTTTATATAATAGATAAAACTTTATTTTATATTTGATTATTAATAACAAATTACAATTTATTTTGCATATAAATAAAAATTTTTAAATATAAATATTTTTTATAATATTTTAGATTAATTTACATTAACAAAGAATTTTTGTAGATAATAAATATATAAAAAATAGATATAAAGTATAAGATGTGTTTTGTAAATATTTTTTATTTTTACATTATTTTGGGGATTTTTTTTCTGGAATAGTTACATGTATTTGTATTATTTTTCTGCTATCTGCTGAAGATATTTTAAAGTTATATCCATTAATATTAATCTCTTCTCCATAACTTGGTAAATGTCCAAATGCTTTCATTACTAAGCCTCCAATAGTGTCTACTTCTTCATTACTAAAACGAGTTTTAAAAAAATCATTAAATTCTTTTATTTCTGTTAATGCTTTAATAGAAAACATATGTTCTTGTAATTTACGAATATTTACTTTTTCTTCTTCATCGTATTCATCTTCTATTTCTCCGACTATTAACTCAAGAATATCTTCTATAGTTACTAATCCAGATACTGCTCCAAATTCATCTATTACTATTGCCATATGCGTTCGTTTTAAACGAAAATCTTTTAGCATTCTATCTACATATTTGCTTTCAGGAACAACGACAGCTGGTCTTAAGATATCTTTTATATGAAAATTTTTATTTGAGTTTCTCATAAATGGTAATAAATCTTTAGCAATTAAAAATCCTTCTACATAGTTTTTATCGCTATTCATTACTGGAAAACGTGAATGTGCAGATTCTAAAATAATGTCAAGACACTTGTTTAAATTATAATTTAATTTTAATATTATCATCTGTGTCCTGGGTATCATTATTTCTTTAATTTTTTTCTTTGCGATATGCATTACACCTTCTAACATATCACATGTATCTTCATCAATAAGTTCATTTTGTTCTGAATCTCGAATTAATGCTAGTAATTCTTCTCTATTTTTAGGTTCATCATGAAAAATATGATTCATCAAGATAGAAAAAAACCCTTTTTTATTAATTTTTTCTGAACTTTTTACATCTTTTTCACTCATAATATTTAGTTATCTATTTTTAAAATATATTTTACTATTCTATGTTAGAAAATCTTAGGTTAAAATAATTTTTATAAAGAATTATTAATTTTTAAAAGTATGGTTCATTATAATTTAAAGATAACATAATTTTATTTTCTATGTTTTCCATAATTTTTTGTTCTTTTCGATTTTTATGATTATATCCTAATAAATGAAGTGTTCCATGTATAATCATATGTGCCCAACGGGATTCTAACGTTTTATTATACTGTATAGATTCTTTTTCTATAATTGTTTTACATACAACTAAATCTCCTAGTAATTTTATATTTTTTTGTATAAAAACATTTGTTTGAAAAGATAAAATGTTTGTTGGATGATTTTTTCCTCTATATTTTAAATTTAAATTTTTTATTTCTGTTTCATCTACAATTCGAATTGTAATAACTTGAATGTTTTTTTTTTATATAAAATTTTTCTTATCCATTGTTTAAATATTCTTTTTTTTGGTATTTTCTCTTTATTTTTACAATTTATTTGTGTATTTAAAATAAAACAATCTTTTTTTTTCATATAATTATTTATAATAATTGACCTTGTAAAATATGAGTGTGTACCTCATTTATTTGTACTTCAGCAAATTTACCAATCATTTTTGGTGATCCATAAAAATTTACAATTCTATTATTTTCTGTTTTTCCATATAGTTGCATAGAATTTTTTTTAGATATACCTTCTACTAAAATAGACTGTTTACTTCCTAACATTTTTCTACTCCAAGACATAGTTTGTTTATTAATACAGTTTTGCAATGTATATAAACGTTCTTTTTTTTCTTTGAGATCAATGTCATCTTTCATTTCTGATGCTGGTGTTCCTGGTCTATTTGAATATATAAAACTATAGCTCATATCAAAATTAATTTTTTTTATAAAATTTATAGTTTGTTTAAAATCTTCTTTAGATTCTCCTGGAAAACCAACAATAAAATCAGAACTAATTTGAATATTTGGACGTGCTTTAATTAGTTTTTCGATAATTCTTTCATATTCTTCTGTAGTATATGATCTTTTCATAAGTTGTAATATTTTATTTGATCCGCTTTGGACAGGAAGATGTAAAAAACTAACTAATTTAGGAGTATCTTTATATACTTCAATAATATCATCACTAAATTCAAGTGGATTACTTGTAGTAAAACGAATTCTTTCAATACCATCTATTTCTGAAATTAATCGTAATAATTCCGAAAAAAAACAAATTTTTCCATCAAAAGTCGGGCCTTGATATGCGTTTACATTTTGTCCTAATAAATTAATTTCTCTTATACCATTTTCAGCTAAACTTGCTATTTCAAATAAAACATCATCAGACGGTCGACTGATTTCTTGGCCTCTTGTATATGGTACAACACAAAATGAACAATATTTATTACATCCTTCCATTATTGAAACAGATGCTGTGTATCCTGTATTTTTAATTTCTAAAAAAGAATTAAACTTATCTAGTTTCGGAAAGCTAATATCAATAACAAATGTTTTATTTTTTTCTACTTCATTAATCATTTTAGGTAGTTTATGTAAACTTTGAGTCCCAAATATAATATCTACATCTTTAGACCTTTTAAAAATTTCTTCGCCTTCTTGTGTCGCTACACAACCTCCAACAGCAATAATAATATTAGAATTTTTATTTTTTAATTTTTTCCATCTTCCTAATTGATGAAAAACTTTTTCTTGAGCTTTTTCTCTTATTGAACAAGTATTTAACACTAAGATATCTGCTTTTTCAGAATTTTTAGTAATTAAATATTGACCTGTTTTTTCTAAATATTTTACTATCATAGATGAATCATATTCATTCATTTGACAGCCCCAGGTTTTAATGTATATATATTTCATTTTTTTAATTATATGAATCCTGTTATTTTTTCAAAGTATTTTATTTAAATAAAGAAACTATTTTGAAGATTTTTATATAGATATTGTGCCATGAATTGAAGGGTAAGGATTATAATTAATAATTTTAAAATCTTCAAAAACATAATTAAATAATGAACGAGGTTTATTTGAGATTATTAATGTTGGTAATTTTCTAGGATTTCTAAGCAGTTGCTTTTTTGCTAATGAAATATGATTATTATACAAATGAATATCACCACCTGTCCATATAAATTCATTTACTTCAAAATTACATTGCTGTGCTATCATATGTGTGAGCATTGCATAACTTGCTATATTAAATGGTAATCCAAGAAAAACATCACAAGAACGTTGATATAGTTGGCAACTTAATCTATTTTTAAATACATAAAATTGAAATAATACATGACAAGGAGGTAAAGACATTTGATTTATTTCTCCAACATTCCAGCTGGATACTAATATTCTACGAGAGTCTGGATCACTTTTTAATTGTTTTATTACATTTTTTATTTGATCGATTTTTTTGCCATCTGATGTGTTCCAACTTCTCCATTGTTTTCCATAAATTGGCCCGAGATTACCAAATTTATCAGCCCAATTATCCCAAATAGATATTTTATTTTTATTAAGATATTTAATGTTAGTTTCTCCTTGAAGAAACCATAAAAGTTCATGAATAATAGCAGGTATATAACATTTTTTTGTAGTAAGAAGAGGAAATCCTTTTTTTAAGTTCAGTCTTATATGATGTCCAAAAATAGATAACGTTCCTGTTCCAGTGCGATCATTTTTTGGATTTCCATTTTTAATTATTTTTTTTATTAATTCTAAGTATTTTTTCATAATATCTCAAAATTCGATTATTTTTTATAATAAGATATAAATATAATAATTATTCCAAATATAACCATTGGAATTGATAATATTTGACCCATTGTAATAAAATTTTGAATTAATCCAATTTGGGGGTCAGGTTCTCGAAATATTTCAGCAATAATTCTTAATATTCCATAACTAAGTAAAAAGAGACCACTAGTACTACCTATAGGTCTTTTCTTTTTATCAAAAAAATAGATTATTAAAAATAATAAAATACCTTCTAAAATAAATTCATAAATTTGGGATGGATGACGAGGCAATGCTCCGTATTTTTCTAATATTGTTTGTAGTTGAGGATATTTTAATACTAATTCTAAATCTTGATTTTTTGCATTTGGAAAAAATACTGCATATGGAAAATTAGGAGCGATACGTCCCCATAATTCTCCATTAATTAAATTTCCTAATCGTCCAGCTCCTAAACCGAAAGGTATTAAAAGACTTATAAAGTCCGAAATAATTAAAATTTTAATTTTATTTTTTATAGCAACATAATACATGCTAATGATTGCCCCTATTAGCCCTCCATGAAATGACATTCCACCTTCCCAAATATGAAATGAACAGAATATATGTTGAGAAAAATATGAAAAATTATAAAAAATTATATATCCTATTCTCCCTCCAATGCAAGAACCTAAAAAAATAGTGTATAGAAACGATTCTATATTAATTTTATTTATTTTTTTTTTTTAATAATTTTTTTCCATAAATAATAGCAAAAATAAAACTAATAACATACATAAATCCATACCAATGTGCAGAAAAAGGACCGATAGAAAAAATAATAGGATTGAATTTTGGAAAATTAATGTACATATCTTTTTTATTCTCTTTTTTGATTGATAGATCTTAAAAAGATTTATTATTGTTCTAAACTTAATAGTTCTTTAATAGTTTGTCTTCTCCTAATAATTTTAAAAGTATTATTTTCTATTAATATCTCTTGAATAAGAGGTCTAGTATTATAATTAGATGACATTGATGCACCATATGCACCTGTATCGTGAAAAACTAAGTAATCTCCTATTTTGATATATGGTAGTTTTCTAGTTTGTATATCTCCTCCTTCTTTTTGTGTGAATATATCTCCTGATTCACATAATGGCCCTCCTATAACTACATCGATTGTTTTGTTTTGTTCAATTTCTCTATTATCTGATGGTATAACAGATATGTAGTGATAACTTCCATACATTGTAGGACGCATTAAATCATTAAATCCAGCATCAATTAAAACAAAATTTTTATTACCCATTTTTTTAATTGCTCTTATTTGAGAAATTAATATTCCTGATTCTGCGACTAAAAATCTGCCTGGTTCAATTTCTAGTTGAATTGATTTATTTAAAAATTTAGAAATCTTTTTTCTTGCTTGATCCCATAAAGTAAAATATTTTTTTATATTAATCGGTTTTTCATTGAATTTATAAGGTATTGGCAATCCTCCTCCGGCAGAAATACATTTTATTTTTTCATTTATTTGTATTACACTTTCTACCATTGCATGACAGACTTTTTTTAAATGTTGATAATTTACACCAGAACCAATATGCATATGTAAACCTATTAATTTTAATTTATATTTTTTTATAATAGGTATTGCTAAATTAGGATTCCAAATTCCATGTTTACTATTTTCTCCTCCAGTATTTGTTTTCTTGCTATGTCCATAACCAAATTTAGGATTAATTCTTAACCAAACATGATGACCTGGAGAAATATTTCCTAATTGTTTTAACATATCTAATGATCCGGCATTTACTGGGATATTATATTTAATAATTTTAGAGAGTGTTTCTTCATCAAATAAATCTGCAGTAAAAACAATTTCATCACTACTTTTTTTAAATCCAGCTACTATAGCTCGTTCTATTTCTCCTAATGATACAGCATCTACTTTTAAATTTTTTTTTCTCATTAAGTTTAAAATATGAATATTAGAACAAGCTTTTTGAGCAAATCTAATAATATCAAATTCTTTTAATAGTTGAATTTTATTATGAATTATATTCGCATCGTAAACCCAAAATGGGGATTGATATTTTTTTATTAGTAATTGAATATTTTTAACGTTAAGATTACTTGTAGTTGTATTAATTAATTGAGGCATTTTTATTCCTATTTATTTTTTTGAAATTTATGTAAACTTTATCTAAAATATGATTTTTATTTTAAAGATGGACGTAAAGTAGGGAATAAAATTACTTCTCGAATACTTTTTTGATTGGTTAAAATCATAATCAAACGATCAATTCCAATTCCTAATCCTGCAGTGGGAGGTAGTCCATATTTTAATGCTTCTATATAATCTGCATCATAAAATATATTTTTATTATTTTCTTTTTCTGTCATTTTTATTTGATTTAAGAACCTAAGTTTTTGATCTTCTGCATCATTTAATTCTGAAAATCCATTACCTATTTCATATCCTGCAATAAATAATTCGAATCTATCAGTAATATTTGGATTTATATTATTACGTCTGGCCAATGGAGATACTTCTACTGGATATTCAGTAATAAAAGTTGGCTGGATTAAATGTTTTTCTACTGTTTTTTCAAAAATTTCGTTTTCTATATTACCTATTTTCCATGCTTCATGTATTTCTATGCCAATATTATTTGCAACTTCTTTAATTGTTTTTAAATTTTTTAAATCAGAAAGACAAATATTTGAATTAAATTTTAAAATAGCTTCTTTCATAGTTAATTGAGAAAATGGTGTTTCAAAATTTAGGTAATATTCTTTATATTCAACTTGATTACTATTAAATAAATAATTTATTATATTTTTTAATAATTTTTCTGTGAACTTCATCATGTATTGATAATCAGAATAAGCAATATATGCTTCCATCATAGTAAATTCAGGATTATGTTTTGTAGAAACCCCTTCATTTCTAAAGTTTCTATTTAATTCAAAAATACGCTCAAATCCACCAATAATTAATTGTTTTAAATACAATTCAGGTGCTATTCTTAAGTACATTGTTTTATTAATTTCATTATGATAGGTTTTAAAGGGACGTGCAGAAGCTCCACCAGGAATATTATGAAGCATAGGAGTTTCTATTTCTAAAAACTGATTTTTTATCATAAATTTCCGAATTAATTGAATAATATTTGAACGATTTTTAAAAATATTATATAGTTGATTATTACTAATTAAATCTAAATATCTTTGTCTATAACGTTTTTCTTGGTTCGATAATCCATGAAATTTATCAGGCAAAGATCTTAATGATTTTGTAAGTATTATAATATTTTCAGCGTAAATAGATAGTTCTTGTGTTTTTGTTTTAAATAAATAACCATTTACTCCTAAAATATCTCCAATGTCCCATTTTTTAAAACATTCATGATAAAATTTAGGTGTAATTGATTTTTCTTTTATGTATACTTGTACTTGTCCTTCTATATCTTGTAGCATGAAAAAAGAAGCTTTTCCCATAATTCTTCTTTGTACCATACGACCAGCAATAGAAACGTGGACATTTATTTTTTCAAGTTCATTACTTGTTTTTCCTCCATATAATTTATGAATTTTTACAGAATTTATAGTTTTTTTAAAATGGTTTGGATAAGAAAATCCATTTTTTTTCATATCAATTAATTTTTCTTTTCTTATACTTTTTTCATTATTTATATTATTAGGTAGATTTTTTTCTTTAAACATTTTAACCTCTATAATCCGGATATTAAGCTTTGCTCGATAAAATCATCTAAATCACCATTTAATACAGATTGTACATCATGTTTTTCTATTCCAGTTCTAAGATCTTTGATTTTTGAATGATCTAATATATAAGAACGTATTTGATTGCCCCAGCTAATATCTAATTTATTATTTTCTATTGTTTTTTGTGCTTGTCTTTTTTTTTGCATTTGTAATTCATATAATTTTGATTTCATTTGTTTTATTGCTTGTTCTTTATTTTTATGCTGAGATCTATTACTTTGACATTGAGTAACAAGATTAGTTGGAATATGAGTAATTCGAACTGCAGATTCTGTTCTATTTACATGTTGTCCTCCTGCACCAGAAGCTCTATATACATCTATTCTTAAGTCAGATAAACAAATTTCAATATTAATTTTTTCTTCTATATCTGGGTATATAAAAACTGAACTAAACGAAGTATGCCTTCTATTTCCTGAGTCAAATGGACTTTTTCTAATAAGACGGTGAATTCCGGTTTCAGTTCTTAACCATCCAAAAGCATATTCTCCAAAGACTTGAACTGTAGCAGATTTAATACCAACTATCTCACCAATAGATTCTTCAATGATTTCAGTTTTAAATCCCTTTTTATCAGACCATTTTAAGTACATTTTTAATAATATTTTTGACCAATCTTGTGCTTCTGTTCCACCAGATCCAGATTGTATATCAATATAACAATTACAATTATCATGTGTCTTTGAGAACATGCGATAAAATTCAAGTTTTTTAATTTTTTCTTCTATTTTTTGTATTTCTATAATAATATCTTTTATTACTGTGTTATCTTTTGTTTCTTTAGCTAACTCTAAAAAAATGTGAGTTTCTTTTAATCTGTTTTCAATTTTATTAATATTATCAACAACTGTATTTAATAAGTTTTTTTCTTTGTTTAATTTAGATATAGATTGTTTTATTTTCCATGTTTCAGGTATTAATAGTTCTAAATTAATTTCTGAAATTCTTAATTTTTTTGTATTATAGTCAAAGATACCTCTTCAAATCATTTTTCCGATGATTTAATGTTTCAATTTTATTGTTTATTATATTAATATCTATCATAATTTTATTATTCTTCTAAAAATTGATTATAAATAATAGTTTATAAAATGTTTTCAATTTAAAAATTAATTTATTTTTTATTATATAGTTAATTATATAAATTTATTTTTTTACTTAATATATTTTACCTATATTACAGGAGAAATAATGTCATTATTTAATTTTCCAAAAAACACTATTTATTCATCAATTCAATTACCTTTAACATTAATTTCTCTTGAAAAATGGTCTATTATTTATGTAGATGGTTCTGATAGTAAAAAATTTCTTCAAAATCAATTAACAATTGATATGAATGATCTAAAAGAAAAACAATATAAAATGTGTGCTTATTGTAATCTACATGGAAAAGTTTATAGTACTATGTTGTTATTTCATTATAGAAAAGGATATGCCTGTATTATAAAAAGAAGTTTGCTTGATTTACAAATTAAAGAATTTAAAAAATATACTATATTTTTACAAGTTCAAATACATCAATTAGATGATGTTTTTTTATTAGGATTATCCGGCAAAAATTCTAAATTGTTCTTATCAACACAATTTATAGATATACCAAATAATAGTATGCCTGTTATTTCTAATGACAAAACAACTATACTTTGGTTTTCAAATCCATGTGAACGATTTTTATTAGTTTTATCTTTAAAAAATTTTTTATTATTAAAACAAAAAATTAATAAAAAAATTGTACTAAATAACAGTAAACAATGGACTTTACTAGATATTGAAGCAGGATATCCAATTATTGGAAAAACTATGTCTCAAAAATTTTTACCACAATCTATTAATTTAGATAAACTTGAAGCTATCAGCTTTAATAAAGGATGTTATTATGGCCAAGAAATAATAGCTCGAATTTTTTATAAAAATTTAAATAAACATTCATTGTATTTATTATCCAGTAAAGGATCAATAAATCCTAAAATCGGATCTATTATTAAAATAAAAATATTAAATAAATGGTTTAGAATTGGTTTTTTATTAGCAATAGTTCATCTATATTCTAATGAAATTTGGATACAAGCAGTATTAAATCAATCTGTAAATATTAAAAATATTTTTAGAATTAGCGGATTTAAAACTATTTTTTTAATTAAAAATTAACATTTCTTAAATATTTTTATTTTATAAAAATTATATTATATATATAATATTTTTTATTTTAATAAAAATATTTATTAAAAATTTAGAAAATACTTTTAAAAACATCATGTCACAAGGTATTCTTTTTATTATTTCAGCTCCAAGTGGAACAGGAAAATCTAGCTTAATTAAAGGATTATTAAAAACGAAATGTTTATATAACATTCAAGTTTCTATATCTCATACTACTAGAATAATGAGACCTGGTGAATCTCATGGAAAACATTATTATTTTATATCTAAAAAAGAATTTAGAGTAATGATTCAAAAAAAATCTTTTTTAGAATATGCAAAAGTATTTAATAATTATTATGGAACTTCACGTGAATTTATTGAAAAAATGTTAATTTCTGGAATTGATGTTTTTCTTGATATTGATTGGCAAGGAGCTAATCAAATTCGATATAAAATACCTAATACAAAAAGTATTTTTTTATTACCTCCATCTAAGGATGTTTTGTATCAAAGACTACGATCAAGAGGTCAAGATAGTGATACAGTAATTTCAAAAAGAATGGAAAAAGCTGTAGATGAAATGAATCATTATTCAGAGTATGATTATTTGATTATTAATGATAATTTTGAAAAAGCTATAAATGATTTAAAAACTATTATTATTGCTGAACATTTATGTTTATTTCATCAAAAAAAGAAACATAATATATTGATTTCTCAATTATTAAATAATTAATTTTATAAAAAATGAATCATTTAAAAAAATGATTTTTAGATTATTTTTATATTTTAATATGAATGTATTTTTTATTTTAAAATTATTTATATAATTCTATTGATGAAATAGAATTATATAATTAATAAAAATTTTTAATATTTAATATTTTTAATTAATTGGATTATTTTTATTTCGATTCGCTTTTTTGCGTTCATTTTCTTTTAAATATCGTTTTCTTAAACGTATTGAACTAGGTGTAATTTCAACTAATTCATCATCATTAATAAAAGATAATGCTTCTTCTAAGCTAAATTTTTTATAAGTTGTTAACACTATAGCTTCATCAGTTCCTGAGGCTCTCATATTAGTTAATTTCTTTCCTGTTAAGCAGTTTACAGTTAAGTCATTAGAACGATTATGTAGTCCTATTATTTGGCCTTCGTACACTTCAGTACCGTGTCCTAAAAATAATGTGCCTCTTTCTTGTAAATTAAATAAAGCAAATCCTACAGCCATTCCTTTTCCATTAGAAATTAAAACACCGTTTTTTCTTTGCCCAATTTCATTTTTTTGATTTTTTTCATAATGACTAAAAGATGTACAACATATGCCAGTTCCTGAAGTTATACTCATAAATTCAGAACGAAACCCTATTAATGCTCTGCTTGATAAAATATATTCAAGACGTACTCTTTTATTTGGATCTATAACCATATTTTTTAATTCACCTTTTCTCTCTCCTATAAATCGCATAATATTTCCTTGATGTTTTTCTTCAATATCTAATGTTAAATATTCAAAAGGTTCTTGTGTAATACCATTTATTTTTCTAAAAATAATTTTTGGACGAGACACTTCTAATTCAAATCCTTCACGCCGCATATTTTCAATTAATATAGATAAATGTAATTCGCCTCGTCCAGATACAGAAAAAATATTCGCATCTTTTGTTTCTTTTATTTGCAAAGCAACATTGTGCATAGTTTCTTTTTTTAATCTTTCTAATATTTGACGAGATGTAATATATTTTCCTTCTTTTCCAGAAAAAGGCGATGTGTTCACTGAAAAAAACATATTTACTGTAGGTTGATCAATATTTAATATTGGTAGGGGTTTTAAATTTTCTGGATGACAAATTGTATCAGAAATATTTAGTTCATTAATACCTGTAATCGCAATTATATCTCCAGCTTCACCTTTATCTACTTCTATTCGTTTTATTCCAAAATAATTTAGTACTTTACTAATTTTTCCATTTTTATGATTACCTAAGTGATCAATAACGGTTACTAATGCATTGCTTTTTATATGACCTTGCTTAACTCGTCCAACACCTATTAATCCTAAATAATTATCATAATCCAGCTGTGAAATTTGCATTTGAAATTTTTCATTTGGATCTACATTAGGAGCAGGTACATATTTGATAATTGCTTCATATAGCGGTGTCATGTTTTTTTCTAATTTAAGATAATTAACACCAGAAGTCCCAAAGATTGCAGAAGTATAAATAATAGGAAAATCAAGTTGTTTATCATTAGCATCAAGATTTACAAATAAATCAAATACTTGATCTACAACCCAATCAGGACGAGAATTTTTTCGATCAATTTTATTAATTACTACAATAGGATTAAGTCCATATTTAAAAGCTTTTTGAGTAACAAAGCGTGTTTGTGGCATCGGTCCATCTAAAGCGTCTACTACTAATAAAACCGAGTCCACCATAGACATTACTCTTTCTACTTCACCTCCAAAGTCTGCATGACCAGGTGTGTCTACAATATTTATTTTATATTCTTTCCATTTTATAGAAGTATTTTTAGATAAGATTGTAATACCTCTTTCTTTTTCTAAATCATTTGAATCCATAATACGTTCAGTTTTTTCTTCATGCTTTTTAAAAGTTCCTGATTGTTGCAATAGTTGATCAACTAATGTAGTTTTTCCATGATCAACATGTGCTATAATCGCAATGTTTCTGATTTTTTGATGCATTTTTTTTCCTTTAAAATTTCATTTTTAAAATATTTAAATATAGTTTAGATTTTTTTGATAAAGTATTAGAAAAGATTAAATTTTGAGGATGATTTTTAATACTAAAAAATATATTTTTTAGTTTTTAAATAGAGTGTTTTAATAAATTTTAATTTTAAAAGTTAAGGTTAAATTTTGAGCATTATCAATTATAATAAAACTTTTTTTTTAAAAAGTATTTCTAAAATTTCTGATATAAATATTGAATATGGAATTGAAATTGCTTTTATTGGATATTCTAATTCAGGTAAATCTAGTGCTATTAATTCTTTAGCAAATCAAAAAAAACTAGCTAGATGTAGTAAAACACCTGGTTGTACTCAGTTGATTAATTTTTTTCAAGTTATTTCTAATTTTAGAATAGTTGATCTTCCTGGTTATGGTTATGCTAAATGTCCAATATCAATAAAATTAAAATGGGAGAAATTAATATATAGTTATTTAAAAGAAAGAAAACCTTTAAAAGGTTTAGTTTTTTTAATGGATATTAGAAATCCTTTGAAAGTTTATGATCAATATATTATTAATATAGCCTTAGATCAGAATATACCAATTTTTATACTATTAACTAAATGTGATAAGCTTACATTAAGCCAGCAAAAAATACAATTTCAAAATGTATATAAAAAGTTAAAAATTTTTTTAAACGAAGTTCATATTGAATTATTTTCATCATTTAAAAAAATAGGTGTTAAAAAATTGCAATCTCAATTAAATATTTGGTATAAAAAATATCAATAATTTTTAAATTAAAATCAATTTTTTATAAGTGTTTGTTTTGTTTAATATTATATTTTTCAATCATATTGGACAATTTTTCAAAACATATTTTTTTTAAAAAAATATCATTAGAATTTATATAGATAGGTATATCTAACTTTATTTTCGCTAATTTATATGAAAGTAAAGCAGTATCTTTATATTTTTTTAATTGAGTGTAAATATTTTTAGCATTTCTTAAAGATAAAAGTTGTATTTTTTCAATATTATTATAAATATTTTGAATATTTGAAAATTTTTGAAGTAAAAATAAAGCAGTTTTTATCCCGATCTTAGGAACTCCTGGAATATTATCGGATTTATCTCCCATAAGCGCTAAAAGATCAATAAATTCTAGAGGATTAATACCATATGTTTTTTGTATTTTGCTTGGAGTAATAATTTCATTATTACTTGTATTTAATATACTAATATTATTTGTTACAAGTTGTATCATATCTTTATCACAACTTACGATTAATACTTGTTCTCCGGATTTTTCAATTTTATGTGCAAAACTACCAATAATATCATCTGCTTCTATACCAGGAATACTTAGAGTTTTAATACCAATTTCTTTTAATATATAAAAAAGAGGTTTTATTTGAATATAAAGTGAATTAGGCATTTTAGGTCTATTTTTTTTATATTCGGTAAATATTTTATTTCTAAAAGTTTTTTTAGATGAATCAAATATAATAATAATTTTTTTTGAATTATAGTATTTGACTAAAATATTTTTTATTGTTTTTAATATACCATATATTGCTCCATATGGATTTTCTTGATCATTTTTAAAATATTGGAAAGTAAAATACGAACGATATAAATATAAAGTTCCATCTATTATAATTACTGGTTTTTTATTTATGTAATACATTTTTTATCTTATTTTTAAAAATATTATTAAAATATAATGTTAATTTTAAATTAATTTTTATCAAAAAAATACTTTTATAATTAAATCATATTAAATAAATAAGTATTTTATAAAAATTTTATTTATAAAAAATAAAATTTTTTAAATATATTTAAATAATTTATACAAAATATTATTTTAATTTTTATTATTTATTGATAATAAAAATTTAATTAATTCTATATATTTTTTTGAAAAATTTTTTTTAAATAACATCTCTAATTGAGAATATTCAATTGTATATTTTCCATTTATTAATATAGCTGGAACATAATCTAATTTTAATTTTTTTATATCATTATTGTTTTTTTGAATTAATATTTTTATAAAAAAGCTATTCCAAAATTGATTATATTTTTTTAAACTGATTCCGGTTTTTTCTAAAAATATATTTTTAATATGATTAATATTATTTAGTGTATGAGTTTCTTGGATGCCTTTGAAAATAGGAATTATTATTTTTTCTTCAACTCCCATTTGTTCTGCTATAATCCATGTTTTTGTTAATATTTTTCCAAATTCTCCTCCTAAAAAATTAACATGATATGTTTTTATGCTTTTATTTTTGTTGATTTTTTTTCGTATTAAATTTCTAATATCATATGTTTTTTCAAGTTCATAACAATATGGGCACAAAAAAGAAAAAAATTGCATGATTTTAGGAGTATTAGAAATATATTTTTTTCTTATATGGTATTCTTTCGTATTAGTAAATTCTACAGCTAAAGTAGTATAAGAAAAAAGTATAATATATAAAAAAATTAATATTTTTTTCATTTGTGATCCAAATTTATTTTTTAATTCTTAGAAAAATCAATATTATTTAAAATAATTTATTTCAAAACAATATTTTTATATAATGTGAAATAGTTTAACTTAACATTTTTTTTTAAATCAAGATTCATTTTAAATAATTTTAATATTAATTAAATTTCCAATGACAAAAGATAAATTTTTTTCTAAAAATAATACTCATACTCCCATGATAAAACAGTATTTGTCTTTAAAATCAAAATATCCTGATATGTTGCTTTTTTATCAAATGGGTGATTTTTATGAATTATTTTATGATGACGCAAAACGTATTTCAAAACTTTTAAAAATTACATTAACGAAAAAAGGTTACTCAAATAATAATATTATACCGATGGCTGGAGTCCCATGTCATACTGCAGAATATTATCTTGCTAAACTTGTAAAATTAGGAGAATCTATTGCAATATGCGATCAAATTAAAGATGAAATTTTTGAAAATAAATTAATTCATCGTAAAGTAGTTCGAATTATTACCCCTGGTACTATTACCGATGAAGCTTTTCTTGAAGATAATCAAGATAATTTTATTGGATCAATTTGGAAAGAAAAAAATAAATTTGGATATGCTATTTTAGATCTTTCTTTAGGTTTTTTTGGTGTTTCTGAACATTGTTCTATAAGTTCTTTGCTTTCAGAGATTGAACGTACGAATCCAAAGGAATTATTACATTCAGATAATTTTGAAGATGTTCAATTAATTCCAAAAAAAAGTTGTTTACGTAATCGTCCTCTATCTGATTTTGATTTAGATAGTTCATATAAGTTGTTAAACTTTCAATTTAAAACTTGTACTTTAGATGGATTTGGTATTAAAAAAAATCATTTTATTATACGTCCTGCTGGATGTTTATTACAATATACTAAATTAATGCATATGAGTCTTTTACCTCATATTCAAGAGATAAAAGTTAATTATATAAAAAACGATATTGCTATGAATTCTAGCACTCGTAAAAGTCTTGAAATTACTGAAAATATTTTAGGAGAAAATCATCATACTTTATTTTCTATATTAAATAGAACAGTAACTTCTATGGGTGGAAGATTGTTAAATAGATGGTTAAAATCTCCATTAAAAAATTATGAGTTAGTTAAAAATCGTCAAAAAATAATTAAACTAATTCAACCATATTATCAAGAAATACAAGGTGTTTTACGTCAAGTTAGTGACTTAGAAAGAATATGTTCAAGATTAGCTTTACGCACTGCTTTACCTCGAGATTTTACACGATTTCGTTCGACGTTAGAAATACTTCCTGATTTACATATAATACTAAAAAAAATAAATTCTAAAAATATTAAAGAAATACGCATAAAGATTAGTGATTTAAATACAATAAAAATATTATTACAAAAATCTATTAAGTTAAAAGTTCCTGCATCTATTCGAGATGGAGATGTAATAGCACCTGATTATAATAAAGAACTTGATAATTTACGATCTTTAGAAGAAAATTCACAAAACTATTTAAAAAACTTTGAAATTGAAGAGAAAAAAAGATTAATGATTGAGTCTTTTAAATTAGGTTATAATAAAATTATTGGATATTATATTCAAGTTAGTAAACGTCATGCTGAATTAGTGCCAAAATGTTATATTAAAATACAAACTTTAAAAAATATAGAACGTTATCATATTCCATTATTAAAACAATATGAAGAAAAAGTTATTTATTCAAAATTTCAAGCTTTACTTTTAGAAAAAAAACTATACTTAGAATTATTTGATATTATTGATCCGTTTTTATCTCAAATAAAAAATACTTCTTTGGCGTTATCAGAATTAGATGTATTAGTAAATTTAGCTGAACGTGCGATATCTTTAAATTATGTCTGTCCTAAAATGACTAAAAAATATGGTATTTCTTTATTAGATAGTCGGCATCCAGTGATAGAATATTATTCAAAAAATCCGTTTATAAATAACTCGGTTTTATTATCTAAAAAGCAACGAATGTTACTTATTACTGGTCCTAATATGGGTGGTAAAAGCACCTATATGAGACAAGTAGCTATTATTGTAATAATGGCATGCATAGGTAGTTTTGTTCCAGCAAAGTATGCCTATATTGGTCCAGTTGATCAGATTTTTACACGTATTGGTGCTGCAGATGATTTAACCAATGGATGTTCAACATTTATGATGGAGATGACAGAAATATCTAACATTTTGAATAATGCCACTTCTTTTAGTTTAGTTTTAATAGATGAGTTAGGAAGAGGAACATCTACTAATGATGGATTGGCTCTGGCTTGGGCATGTTCTGATTATCTTATTTCTAAAAATAAATCTATGATTTTATTTTCAACTCATTTTGTTGAACTTACAAAGTTAGAAGTATTTTATAAATATATACAAAATATTTATTTTCATGCAATTGAATATGAAGATAATATAGTTTTTTTATATAAAGTTAAACATGGAATATCACAGAAAAGTTATGGTATATCAGTCGCTTCACTATCTGGAATGCCAGGTATAGTAGTAAAGAATGCAAAATTAAAATTAATTGAATTAGAAGGTAAATAGATTTTTATATTAATATATTAAAAATAATAAAATTTTTATTTTTATATATAATTTTTTGATTATTTTATTAGTAGCTAAAAATTAATAATTTCTGTAAATTATATTAAATTAGTTATATTTAATTTTAATTTAATGAAATTTAGGTATTTAGTATAATGAAGAATGAAAATCCTTTTGATTCTATGTTTCCATTAAGCTTAGAGCAAATAGATCTTTTAAAAAAATTTGAACAAAATTTCTCTAAAATTCAATTTTCTTGGCTTTCAGGTTATTTTTGGCATTTAGCTAATCAAGATTATTCTAATGTTGAAAAAAATACAAATACATTCTCTTCAGAGCAAAAAAAAATAGATAATAATATTATTACAATTATATCAGCTTCTCAAACTGGTAATGCTCGACTACTTTCAGAACGTCTTAATAAATATTTAAACGATCACAATAAAAAAAATTATTTAGTTAATGCTTCTGATTATAATTTTAAAAAAATAAACAATGAAAAGTTTTTAATATTAATAATTTCTACTCAAGGTGAAGGTGAACCTCCTGAAGAAGCTTTATCTTTATATAAATTTATTATGTCCAAAAGAGCTCCTAAATTAAATAATCTTCAGTATAGTGTGTTTGCTTTAGGAGACAGTTCTTATAATTTATTTTGTCAAGCTGGAAAAGATTTTGATAAAAGATTTGATGAATTAGGAGGTAAAAAATTACTTAATCGATTAGATGTTGATATTGAATATGAAGATGATTATATTAAATGGTCTAAAGAACTATTAATTACAATTAATAAAATAGATATATCTTTTTCTACTTCTTTTGCTTCAAAAAAAGATTTTTTTTCTAATAAAACTAGTATATATACAAAATATAATCCTGCTATAGCAACTATATTAACTAATCAAAAAATCACTGGTCGGAATTCAACTAAAGATATTCGTCATATTGAATTAAATATTAGTAATTTAAATCTTAAATATACACCTGGTGATGCATTAGGTATATGGTATCAAAACAATAATGATTTAGTAAAAAAAATATTAAAATTGTTATCTATAAAAACATCCGATGTAATTAAAATTAAAAATAAAAATATAAATATTTCTGATGCTTTAAAAAATAATTTTGAGCTAACTAATAATACTAAGAATATCGTAAAGAAATATGCTGATATTACACAAAATAAATTTTTAAAAGAAATAATATTAAGTGATAAAGATTTAGATAATTATGTAAAAAATACACCTTTAATTAATATGATTATCGATTATCCTCAAAAAATTGATTCTCAAAAATTTGTTGATATTTTACGTCCTTTAACTCCTAGATTATATTCTATTTCTTCATCACAATCTGAAATTAATGATGAAATTCATATTACAGTTAGTGTTGTTAAAAAAATTATATCTGGTTGTGTACATTTAGGTGGGGCCTCAGGTTATTTATCAGAGTTATTAAATATTGATGATCCAGTAAAAGTTTTTGTTGAGAAAAATAATAATTTTCGATTACCTCAAAATATAAATACACCAATTATTATGATTGGATCAGGAACTGGTATAGCTCCATATCGATCATTTATACAACAACGAGATAACGATAATGCTACTGGAGAAAATTGGATATTTTTTGGAAACCCGAATTTTACTGAAGATTTCTTATATCAAATAGAATGGCAAAAATATTTAAAGAATAGGATTCTTACTAAAATGACTTTAGCATGGTCAAGAGATCAAGAAAAAAAAATATATATACAAGATAAAATAAGAGAAAATGGACAAGAAATATGGAAGTGGATAGAAAAAAATGCACACATATATATATGTGGAAATGCCTCTAAAATGGCTAAAGATGTTGAAGAAGCACTTTTAGATATTATCAGTCAAAATGGAAGTATGAGTATAGAAAGTTCAAATGAATTTTTAAATAATTTACGTTTAAATAAACGTTATCAAAGGGATGTATATTAATGACAAAAAATTTTAAAAAATCATCTGTAACTCTTACTAAAGAAGAGTATGTTAAAGAAAATAGTAACTATCTTCGAGGAACTATTGTTGATGACTTAAAAAATGAAATTACCAATGGTTTTAGTGGAGATAATTATTCACTAATTCGATTTCATGGTATGTATCAACAAGATGATCGTGATCTTCGTGTAGAACGTAATGAACAAAAATTAGAACCGCGTTATGCTATGATGTTACGTTGTAGATTACCTGGTGGGGTTATATCATCTACACAATGGTTGAAAATTGATTCTTTTGCTAGTAACAATACGTTATATAAAACTATTCGATTAACTAATCGTCAAACTTTTCAAATACATGGTATTTTAAAAAAAAACTTAAAAAATATTCATCAAATATTACATAAAATAGGTTTAGATGCTTTAGGAACTGCAAATGATGTTAATAGAAATGTACTTTGTACATCTGATCCTATGGAATCTGAAGCTCATCAAGAATGCTATGAATGGGCTCGAAAAATTTCTAATTTTTTATTACCTCACACAAAAGCATATGCAGAAATTTGGTTGGATCAAAAAAAAGTTTTTAGTACTGATCATGAACCTATTCTTGGGAAAACGTATTTACCAAGAAAATTCAAAACAACAGTAGTTATACCTCCTCATAATGATGTAGATTTATATGCAAATGATATGAATTTTATAGCTATTATAGAAAATACTAAAATAGTAGGTTTTAATGTATTAATAGGAGGGGGACTATCTATTACTCATGGAAATAAAAAAACTTGGCCTTTTCTTGCTTTAGAATTAGGTTATATCACTCTTGATAAAACTTTATCTGTTGCTAAAGCTATAGTTACAACACAACGAGATTGGGGCAATCGAACTAATCGTAAAAATGCAAAAACTAGATATACTATAAACAATGTAGGGTTTAACATATTTAAAAAAGAAGTTGAAAAAAGAGCAAATATAACTTTTGAACCAATTCGTTCTTATTTATTTAATACTAGAGGAGATAAAATAGGGTGGAAAAAAGATATTAATAATAATTGGAGTTTAACAATATTTGTACAGAATGGACGTATATGTGATAATAATAATCAATTATTAAAATCGGGATTGTTTAAAATTGCAACTGTTCATAAGGGGAATTTTAGGTTAACATCTAATCAAAATATAATTATTTCAGAAATATCAAGTGAAAATAAAAATAAAATTGAAAAAATTGCCATATCCTATGGGTTAATTAAAAAAATTAGTAAATTACGTGAAAATTCTATGGCTTGCGTTTCTTTCCCAACCTGTCCTTTAGCAATGGCAGAAGCAGAACGTATATTACCTTTTTTCATTACTAAACTAGAAAATATCATGTTAAAATATGGAATGCAAAAAGAAATAATTATTGTACGTATTTCAGGATGCCCAAATGGTTGTGGAAGATCTTTGTTATCTGAAATTGGTTTGATCGGAAAATCTATAGGTAAATATAATTTATATATAGGTGGAAATAGGATAGGTAGTAGAATTCCGAAAATATATAAAGAAAATATTACAGAAAAAGAAATTTTAGTACATTTAGAATGTTTAATAAAAGATTGGTCTATTTATCGTCAAGAAAATGAAGATTTTGGTGATTTTATTATTAGAAAAAAAATTGTGAAAGAAGTAATCAATCCTATTCATGACTTTTGGAATTAATAGCGAGAAAAAATGCATTATTTTGATTATAAAAATATAAATATTTTAAATTTTGAAAAAAAAAAAGAATTGTTGTCTGAATGTAATATATTAATGTCTAAATATTCAGCAGAAAAACGTATATCTTGGGCTCTTAGAAAATTACCTGGTATACATGTAACATCATCTAGTTTTGGTATTCAATCAGTTGTATTGTTGCATCTTATAGTTAAACAAGAACCTAATATTCCGATTATATTAATTGATACAGGATACTTATTTCCTCAAACGTATCATTTTATTGATATAATTAAAAAAAAATTAAATTTAAATTTAAAAGTTTTTCGATCAGATATTTCACCAGCGTGGCAAGAAGCAAGATATGGAAAGTTATGGGAACAAGGATTAAAAGGAATTGATTTATATAATAAAATTAATAAAATAAAACCAATGGAGTTAGCTTTAAAAAAATTATCAGTACAAACATGGTTTGCAGGACTACGTCATCAACAGTCTCATAGTAGAAGTAATTTACCATATATTTCTATTCAAAAAGGAGTATTTAAAATACTTCCAATTGTAGATTGGTCTAATCATGAAGTTTATAAATATATAAAAAATAATAATTTAGATAATCATCCTCTATTAAGAGAAGGTTATGTATCTGTAGGAGATGTTCATACTACTCAAAAGTATACACCTGGTATGCTTGAAGAAGACACACGTTTTTTTGGTTTAAAACGTGAATGTGGATTACATAATAATAAAGAATAAGATTTAAAATATTTAAATTTTATACATTAATATTTCAACTTCTTTTGATAAGTATTTATGAAATATTAATGTTATCAGTTGTAATTATTTTGTTAATACTTATTTTTAAAATTTATATAAATTTTTTATTATATTTTATGGGTTTAACGTGGAATATTTACCTATTTTTTTAGATTTAAAATGTAAAAATACATTAGTAATAGGAGCTGGTGACATTGCTTTTAATAAAATTAAATTATTATTACGTGCAAATGCTATAATTAACATTATTGCAAAAGATCTATGTTCTGAAATTAGATACTTATTAGCTCAAAAAAAAATATTTTGGATTGGTCAAGAATTTAAAATATCTTATTTAAAAAATGTTTTTTTAGTAATAGCAGCTACTAATAATACTGAGTTAAATAAAACAATCTTTGAAAAATGTAGTAAATTAAGAATATTAGTTAATGTAGTAGATGACCAATCAAAATGTTCTTTTATTTTTCCTTCTATTATCGATCGTTCTCCTATAATATTAGCTATTTCTTCAGGTGGAACAGCACCAGTTTTACTTCGTTTATTACGTGAAAAAATTGAAGCAATACTTCCAAAAAGATTAGGTAATATTGCTAATATGGCTGGGAAATGGAGAAAAATAATTAAAGAAAAATTTTCTAATGTTTTAGAAAGAAAACGTTTTTGGGAAAAACTATTTAATAGTATTTTTGTTCAACATATTATTAATGGAAAGGAAAAAAAAGCAATTTCTACTATAGAAAAAATGATTACACAACCGAATACATTAATAGGAGAAATTATCTTAGTTGGTGCTGGACCTGGAAATAGTGACTTATTAACTTTAAGAGCATTGCAAGTAATGCAAGAAGCAGATGTGGTTTTATATGATAATTTAGTTTCTAAAGATATATTAAATCTTATTCGTAGAGACGCAAAATGTATTTATGTTGGAAAACGTGCTGGATTAAAAAGTATTACTCAAAAAAAAATTATAAAGTTATTAATTTTTTTAGCTAAACAAGGTAAAAGAGTAGTGCGTTTAAAAGGAGGAGATGCTTTTATATTTGGTAGAGGAGGCGAAGAATTAGAAGCTGCAAAAAATGCAAATATTAATGTTCAAGTTGTTCCTGGGATTACTGCTGGAATTGGTGTTTCTGCTTATGCTGGTATACCATTAACACACCGTGATTATGCACAAGGAGTAATATTTATTACGGGTTGTAAATGTATCAATAATATTTCAAATAATTGGTCTGTTTTATCGGATCCTTCTTATACTTTAGTTGTTTATATGGGAAGTTTAAAAGCTTTAGAAATTTCTAAAAAACTCATTTTACATGGTCGTTTAAAATCTACTCCAATAGCGATTATTAGTCAAGGTACTACTATAAATCAACAAGTTCTGATAGGTCGTTTAGATGAAATTGATAAAATATTTAAACTTACTGTAAGTCCAACTTTATTAATTATCGGACCAGTAGTTCTATTGCATAGAAAACTAAAATGGTTTAAAAATCTTTCTAATTTTAATAATCTTAAGACTACCTCTTCAGTAATAAACATATAAGGAAATATAATGTTTAAAAAAAATACTACTCATCTACGTCAATTAGAATCAGAAAGTATTTATATAATGAGAGAAGTAATAGCAGAATTTGAAAATCCTGTCATGCTTTATTCTATTGGTAAAGATTCTTCTGTGATGTTACATCTTGCAAAAAAATCTTTTTATCCTGGGCGTTTACCATTTCCACTATTACATATAGACACTGGTTGGAAGTTTAAAGAAATGTATACTTTTAGAGATCATATTGCTAAAAGTGATAACTTAGAAGTTATTATACATTATAATATGCAAGGTAAGTTATTAGGTCTTGATCCTTTTAAAGATAATAACTCAAAATATACTGATATAATGAAAACAGAAGCATTAAAAGAAGCAATAAATAAATATAAGTTTGATGCTGCTTTTGGTGGCGCTAGAAGAGATGAAGAAAAATCTCGTTCTAAAGAGCGAATTTACTCATTTCGTGATGCTTTTAATCAATGGGACCCAAAAAAACAACGTCCAGAATTATGGTGGAATTATAACAGTCAAATAAATAAAGGAGAAAATATTCGTGTTTTTCCATTATCAAATTGGACTGAATTAGATATTTGGCAATATATTTTTTTAGAACAAATTGAAATTGTTCCTCTATATTTTGCAGCTATACGTCCAGTTTTAGAAAGAAATGGTGTTCTTTTAGTAATTAATGATAAACGTATTAAACTAAATTCAAATGAAAAAATTAATTATAAAATGGTTCGATTTAGAACATTAGGTTGTTGGCCTTTAACTAGTGCAATTGAATCAACTGCTCAAACTCTTCAAGATGTTATTAAAGAAACATTAATAACTAAAACTAGTGAACGAACAGGTCGATCTATTGATTATGATCAAAAAAATTCAATGGAATTTAAAAAAAGACAAGGTTACTTTTAACAATATGTTTAATATAGGTTAAATTTAAAAAACATGAATACTAATGTTAATATAAAAAATATCAATTTTTACGATCATTTTAAAAACTGGATATATTTAAATGAAAAAAAAACTTTATTAAAATTTTTAACATGTGGTAGTGTTGATGATGGAAAGAGTACATTAATTGGACGTTTATTACATGATACTAAGCAAATTTATGATGATCAATTATCTTCTTTAAAAAAAGATAGTAAACGTCATGGCACACAAGGAGAAAATATTGATCTTGCTCTTATAGTTGACGGATTACAATCAGAACGTGAACAAGGTATTACAATTGATGTAGCATATCGTTATTTCTCAACTGATAAACGAAAATTTATTATAGCAGATACACCAGGTCATGAACAATATACACGTAATATGGTTACAGGCGCCTCTACTTGTGATTTATCTATTATTTTAATTGATGTAAAAAAAGGGTTGTCAGAACAGACTTATCGACATAGTTTTATATCTGCTTTACTTGGAATAAAATATTTAGTAGTTGCAGTAAATAAAATGGATTTAGTTGATTATAATGAAAAAATATTTTTAAACATAAAAAAAAATTTTCTTTTGTTTTGTCAAAAACTTCCTAAAAATTTAAAAATTTTTTTTGTTCCTATATCTGCTTTAACAGGCGAAAATATTGTTTTTTCAAGTCAATTAATGTCTTGGTATAAAAGTAATACATTATTAGATCTTCTAGAAACAATTGAAATCAAAGATAATATTTATTCAAAAGAAATGAGATTTCCAGTGCAATATGTAAATCGACCAAATTCGAATTTTCGTGGTTATTCAGGTACTTTATTTTCTGGAACAATTCAAGTAGATCAATTGATAAAAATATTACCTATTAATATTACTTCATCTGTTTCTCGTATTTTAACGTTTAATCAAGATTTAAAAACAGCATATGTTGGACAAGCAATTACAATAGTTTTAAAAGATGAAATAGATATTAGTCGAGGAGATTTTTTTGTAAACGTTGATTCTGATTTAGAACCGTCTCAAGAAGCCATCATTGATATTGTATGGATGTCTGATGATCCTTTAAAAATAGGTAAATCATACAATGTAAAATTATCAGGCAAAAAAACACGTGCTTATGTTAAAGAAATTTTATTTCAAATTAATGTTAATACTTTAGTCGAAAATCAATCTAATGCATTAAAATTAAATAGTATTGGTAGAGTCAAAGTAGTATTTAGTGAAGCTATGTTATTTGATGATTATAAAAAAAATAAATTTACAGGTAATTTAATTTTTATTGATTTTTTAAAAAATACCACGGTTGGAGCAGGTATGATAAACAAATCCTCAAAGAATAAAAATATTGTTTTTAAAAATAATACACAAGATTTTGAATCAGATTTATATAATTTGATTTTAAAATATTTTCCACATTGGAATATAAAAAAGTAAAGCATAGGTTTTTATTAAAATGAACAATCACTTTAGAAAAAATATTATTTTTCAAAAATATGAAATAACTCGTATAAAACGAGAAAATAAAAATCATTATAAATCTAAAGTTATATGGTTTACAGGACTTTCTGGATCAGGAAAATCTACTATTTCTAATATGTTAGAAAAAATATTATTTGAAAATAACATTAATACTTATGTATTAGACGGAGATAATATTAGATCTGGATTATGTTCAGATTTAACTTTTTGTTCTATCGATCGTAATGAAAATATTCGACGTATTTCAGAGGTTGCTAAATTAATGTTAGATGCAGGTATTATGGTTTTAGTTTCGGCTATTTCTCCATATAAGAAACAAAGATTAATGGCTTCTAATATTCTAGGAAAAGATAATTTTTTAGAAGTTTTTGTTGATACTCCTTTAAATATATGTGAAGAACGTGATTCTAAAGGATTATATAAAAAATCTCGTTGTAATGAAATATTAAATTTTACTGGTATAGATTCTGTATATGAAGCTCCAGACAAACCTGATATTTATTTAGATGGTACGATTTCTATAAAAGAAAATATTAAAAAGTTAATAAAAAAATTACATGAAAATAACATTATATTTTTTTCTATGTATTCATAAATCATTTTAATATTAAAATAAAATTATTTAGAGTAATTATATGAGAATATTGAAAATATTTTTATTTTTATTATTTTTTTGGTTACAATATTCTCTTTGGATCGGAAAAAATGGTATTTTAGATTATATGAAAATTTATAAAAAAATTATAATTTATAAAAAAATAAATCAAGCTCTTGAAATAAAAAATAATAAATTATTACTAGAAATTCAAGAGTTAAATGATAAAATTAAAGATTAAAATTGTATTTTAAATACATAGTATTAGGTATAAAATGATATCTCGGAATAGTTTAAAATCTAAAATTATCGCTATTGTTCCAGCTGCAGGAATAGGTAAAAGAATGTTATTAGACATTCCAAAACAATATATCAAAATTAAAAATCGTACTATTCTTGAATATACTTTAATGACATTATTATCACACCCCAGTATAGTCCGTATTATTGTAAGTTTACATAAACAAGATAACTATTTCCATAAATTATCTATAGCATCAAATATACGAGTTACATCTGTCATTGGTGGCAATAAAAGAATTAATTCGGTTTTATCAGGATTAATTGTACCAACAAATGCAAATTGGGTAATAGTTCATGATGCTGTTCGACCGTGTTTAAGCTATAAAGATTTAGAAAAATTAATTGCTATTATTGGAAAAAGTAAAATAGGTGGTATTTTAGCTCGACCAACATGTGATACGATGAAATATATTATCGATAAAACTAACAAAATATCACATACTATTTCTCGTAAAAAATTATGGCATGCTTTAACTCCTCAATTATTTCCAATAAATTTACTACGATTTTGTTTAGAAAAAATTATTCAAGATGATGTTAATATAACAGATGAATCTTCAGCTTTAGAATATTGTGGATATCATCCGTTAATCGTTTTAAGTAGTTATAAAAATATTAAAATTACTTTTCCTGAAGATCTTATTTTCGCTGAAATATATCTTAAAGAACTATTTAATATTTAAAAGAAGGATGTATTGATAAAATGAGAATTGGATATGGTTTTGATTTACATGCATTTGGAAGTTCAAAACCATTAATTATTGGAGGTGTAAATATTCCTAATCATCAAGGATTGATTGCTTATTCTAATGGTGATGTATTAATACATTCTTTAATAGATGCATTATTAGGAGCTGTTGCGTTAGGAGATATTGGAACTTTTTTCCCAAGTACAGAAGAAAAATATAAAAACATTGATAGTCGGATTTTGTTAAAAAAAATTTGGAAAAAAATTTTATTAAAAAATTATTATATATCTAACATAGATAGTACTATTATTGCTGAATCTCCTAAGATGTTATCTTATATTTTTTTAATGAGGTCAAATTTAGCAATTGATTTAAATACTAAAATAAACAATATTAGCATTAAATCAACAAGTTCAAAGCAAATAGGATGTATTGGAAGAAAAGAAGGAATTGCATGTCAATCTATTGTAATGTTATTTAAATATGAAAAAAAAAATATTTAAAATAATTCTATTAAAAATGATGCTTATCAAGTATATTTTAAGTTCATTTTCTTTTACAAATAATATTTTTAGTAATATTTATTATGTATCTAATAAAATGGTGTAATTTAATGCAACTTAATTTTTTTAAAAACAAATTTTTTTTATTAATATTTATATTATTTTTTTATAACAATTATATATTTGCAAATAATTTATTTAAAAAAAAAGAAAATATTTATTTAAATTGTAAAAAAATTTTCTATATTAAAAATGATTTAAAAAAAAACATAAAAAAGAATGCTTTTCATTTTTAAAAAAAAATAAAAAATATTCTAAAAAATACTCAGTTATTATTGAGAATAAAAATTATATTGGCTTTTTAAAAGATAATACTTTTAGTATATTTTATGTTGTTAAAAAAAACGATACTCTATATTCTATTTCAAAACGTCTTCATTATAATTTTAATCAATTATTAAAATATAATAATTTTAATAAACCCTATACAATATTCATCGGTCAAAAAATATTAGTAGATAATATTTCAATGATTAACACTAAAAAAATAAATTATATTATTTATAGTGATAAATATAAAAAACATATTTTATATACAAGTTTTTTTAATCAAAAATTAAATATTATAAATATTTTAAATAAAAATACATTCTTAACTGAAATATGTTTTTTTTATAATCCAAACTATAACAAAAAAAACGAGATTGTTTCAAAAAAAAATGTTGTTTCTGAACATTGGTACTGGCCTTTAAAAAATCCATATATGAAATTTTTTTATAATTATTCTATTAACAATAACGGTATTGAAATATCAGGTACTCAAGGACAATCTATTTTTTCTTCTGCTAAGGGAAAAGTAGTTTATATTGGTGATATTTTTAAAAGTTACGGAAAATTAATTATTATTAAACATGATAATAATTATTTAAGTATATATGGATTTAATAAAAAAGTTTTTGTTAAATTAAATGATCAAGTATATGCAAACCAAAAAATATCTACTATGGGATATTCAAATAATAACTTAGCAAAATTATATTTTGATATCAGATTTCAAGGAACTCCAATTAACTTATTAACTTTATTTCCTAACATAAAATTAAAAAAACATTAAAAATTTAATTAATTCTTTTTATAAGATATATAACAACATGATAAATACTACTATATTTAAAGATTTTCAATTTGAAGCAGCACATTATTTGCCAAATCTTCCTAAAGCACACAAATGTAATAGATTACATGGTCATTCTTTTTTTGTTCGTTTAGAACTTAAAGGGGTAATTGATAAAGATAAAGGTTGGATTATGGATTATAGTGATATAAAATTATTATTTCAACCTATTTATGATCAATTAGATCATTATTTGCTTAATGATATTCCAGGATTAGAAAATCCTACTAGCGAAATTTTAGCTAAATGGATTTGGGATCGTTTAAAGCCTAATTTATTAGAATTAAATGCTGTTATAATTAAAGAAACGTGTACATCTGGATGTATTTATAAAGACATTTAAAAATAATAAAATTTTATTGAATTTTAATATATTTATGTAATTGTACTGATAATTTCCAATTTTGTTTTATACATATATCAATACAGATATTTAATGCTTTTTTATTTTGACTAATAGGTTGTAAATAAATAATGCGTTTTTTTGTATCTTTTATATTTGATAAAATATCATATACATATAATAAATCTTCTTGTTTTAAAATAGGAAATTTTATTTCATTAGAACGTATTATGGATTCATTTAATGGTTTCATATTTTTTTTTGGAGAAAGAGTAATCCAAGTATTTGAAGAGCATATAATGTTTTTTATGCCGCTAGTTTCTATTTGACATTGGTAACCCTTTGTTTCTAATATTTTTGTTATATATAAAAGATTATATAAACATGGTTCGCCTCCGCTAATAACTATATGTTTAGCAGTCCATTTTTTTAGTATTACCAATATTTCTTCTATAGTTATAAAACTCCATTGTTTGCTGACTTGCTTTTTGTTTATTATTTCTTTTGAAGAAACATTGTCTTTATCATCACAAATCCATGTATATTTAGTATCACACCAGTTACAATGTACTGGACATCCTTGTAATCGAATAAAAATTGATGGTGTACCAGTATAATAACCTTCGCCTTGTATAGTTTGAAAAATTTCATTAATTGGGTAACGCATTGTATTAATATCCATAAATTAATTACTAGAGTAAAATGTAATGAGAAACAGGTATATTTAAAAAAATACCTGATTCTCTTTAAAAATTTATAAGCTTGAGAAAGATGATTTTACTTCTTTTAAACCATAAAAAGGAGCGTTTTTTATACCTAAATTTTCTTCAATTCTAATGAGTTGATTATATTTTGCTGTTCTATCAGAACGACACATAGATCCTGTTTTAATTTGTCCAGATGCTGTTCCTACTGCTAAGTCTGCTATTGTAGCATCTTCAGTTTCACCAGAACGATGAGAAATAATAGTACTATAATTAGCTTTTTTTGCAATTTTTATAGTTTTAATTGTTTCAGTTAATGTTCCAATTTGATTTAATTTTATTAAAATAGAGTTTCCAACTCCTTTTTTAATTCCTTTTTTTAAAAGCTCTGAATTTGTAGCAAAAAAATCATCTCCTACTAATTGTATAGTATTTCCTAAAATTTTAGTTTGATATAAAAACCCTTCCCAATCAGATTCATTTTGACCATCTTCAATCGAAATAATAGGATACTTTTTACATAATTCTTTTAAATAATGAGTTAATTCTATTGAATTGAATTCTATTTTTTCTCCTTTAAATTGATATTTTTTACAATTTATATTGTATAATTCAGAAGCTGCACAATCTATAGCTAATGTAATGTCCTGACCTAATTTATATTTAGTTTTATTTATTGCATCTTGAATTATATTTAAAGCTTCTTCATTAGATTCCAAATTAGGAGCATAACCACCTTCATCACCTACTGTTGTACTAATACCCTTATCTTTAAGTAAATTTCCTAATGAATGAAATATTTCTGTTCCTATACGTATTGCTTCTTTAATTGATTTTGCACTAATAGGTTGTATCATAAACTCTTGAAGATCAATATTATTATTTGCATGCGCTCCACCATTAATAATATTAATCATTGGAAGAGGCATTGAAAAGACACCTGGTGAGTTATTCAGTTCTGATATATGTTGATATAAAGGTATTCTTTTAGAAGATGCAGCTGCTTTTGCTACACTTAAAGATACAGATAAAATTGAATTAGAACCTAATTTAGATTTATTTTTAGTGCCATCTAGATTAATCATAATTTGATCAATATGACTTTGATCATTAGCATTTTTGTTTATTAAAGCATCACGAATATTGTTATTAATTAGTTCAACTGCTTTAAGAACACCCTTACCCATAAAACGATTTTTATCTTTATCACGTAATTCTAAAGCTTCTAAAGATCCAGTAGAAGCGCCAGAAGGAACTGATGCCAAACCAATGGAACCATCTTCAAGATGTACTTCAGCTTCTACTGTAGGATGGCCTCGAGAATCTAGAATTTCACGACCTATTATATTTATTATTTTAGCCATTTTTTACCTTTATATATTTAGTGTTTTTATTTTTATATTGTTCTGCGGATTTAATAAAATCTATAAACAATGGATGTCCATCACGTGGTGTAGAAGTAAACTCAGGATGAAATTGGCAACCAAGAAACCATGGATGATTTGATATTTCTATAATTTCAACTACATTATTATTTTCTGATCTTCCTGCAATTTTAAATCCAAATTTTTCAATTTTTTTTAATAAAATATTATTTACTTCATAGCGATGTCGATGTCTTTCTAAAATAATATCTTTTTTATATAATTTTCGAGATAAACTATTAAAGGTTAATTTACAAGGTTGGCTACCTAGTCTCATAGTACCTCCTAAATTAGCATTATTTCTTTTTTTATCATTAATAATATATTTTATATTTTGGCTTTGTTTTTTAATTAAATCAATTACAGGAAATTTACATTTAGGATCAAATTCTGTAGAATTTGCATCTTTAATTCCTATTACGTTTTGTGCGAATTCTATTATTGCTATTTGCATTCCTAAACATATTCCAAAATATGGAATATTATTTTCTCGAGCATATTTAACTGATAATAATTTTCCTATTACACCACGATCCCCAAAACCTCCAGGTATTAAAATACCATTAAGATTTTTCAAAGATTGAAAATTTTTATTTTCTATTTCTTGAGAATTAATTAGTTTTATATTTACTTTAATTTTGTTTTTTAGACCTGCATGTTTTAGTGCTTCTATTACAGATTTATATGCATCAGGTAATTTGACATATTTTCCAATAATACCAATAACAATGGTATTATTAGAATGTTTTTCTTCATAAATAACTTTTTCCCATTCTGTCAAATTAGCTTCAGGAACATTTAATTTAAAATATTTACAAATATAATTATCTAATTTTTGATCTTTTAATAATTTTGGAATCGTGTATATTGAATCAACATCTTTTAACGATATAACCGCATTAACTGGAACGTTGCAAAAAAGTGCGATCTTTTTTCTTTCATTTATTGGTATGTCTTTTTGCGATCGACAGATTAAAATATCTGGTTGTATGCCAATAGATAGTAGTTCTTTTACAGAATGTTGTGTCGGTTTGGTTTTAATTTCTCCAGCTGTTTCAATATATGGTACAAGTGTTAAATGTATATAAATTACATTCTTTCTACCAATATCAACTGCTATTTGTCGAATTGCCTCTAAAAATGGTAAAGATTCAATATCTCCAACTGTTCCACCTATTTCTACAAGAATAACATCACTATTTTTAGAACATAAAATAATTCTTTCTTTAATAGCATTAGTAATATGAGGTATTACTTGAATAGTTGCACCTAAATAGTCTCCTCTTCTTTCTTTTTTTAATACTTCAGAATAAATGCTTCCTGTTGTAAAATTGTTTAAACATGTCATTTTTGTTCTAATGAACCTTTCATAATGTCCTAAATCTAAATCAGTTTCAGCTCCATCTTCAGTAACAAATACTTCTCCATGTTGAATAGGACTCATAGTTCCTGGATCAACATTAATATACGGATCTAATTTCATAATAGTTATTTTAAGATCTCTTGCTTCTAATATAGCTCCTAAAGAAGCTGCTGCAATACCCTTTCCTAAAGATGAAACAACACCACCAGTGATGAAAATGTAATTTTTAGTCATGCTAAATGTAAAAATATTAGTTAAAATAGAAAAATAATTTAAAGATTAACATCTTTAATTGAATTGTATTAATAAATAAAATTAGTTTGTTAATTAGATTGAATGTATAATTTTAAAAAACATATTAATTATTTTTTTCTTTTTTTTTATTCCATGTATCTCGTAAACTAACAGTTCTATTAAAAATTAATTTATTTTTTTTTGAATCAATTAAATCTATGCAAAAATATCCAACTCTTTCAAATTGAAAAAATAAATTTATATTTTTTGTTTTCATCTTATTTATTTTTTTTTGTATTTTTTCGCTTATTTTCTTTTCAATAAAACCATTTTTAATAATCATTGAATTAGGATTTAAGAAAGATAAAAAGTTTTTTTCTTGTTCTGGATTATGTGTATTAAATAATTTTTCATATAATCTAAATTCTGATGAAAACGAGTTTTTAATTGAAATCCAATGTATTACTGCTGGTTTTTTTTTATTAATTGATTTTTTCCCTAATGTATTCAGATCACAAAAACATATTATTTGTGTAATATTTCCATTTTTATCTTTTTCAATTTTTTCTGCTTTAATTATATATGAATATCTTAAACGTATTTCTTCTCCAAGTTTTAATCTTTTATAATCTTTTTCATATTCTTCTTTGAAATCTTCTTTTTCAATATATATTGTATTAGTAAAAATAATTTCATGAGTACCTAACTCTGGTTTTTTAGGATGGTTTGGAACAGTAAAAATTTCTTCATATTTATCGTCAATATTATATAAATATAATTTTATTGGCTCTAAAACAGCCATAGTACGAATAGCTTTTTCGTTTAATTCATTTCTAATACAATATTCTAACATAGAAAACTCTATTAAATTATTTTGTTTGGTTACTCCAATTTTTTCACAAAATTTTCGAATAGAAGATGCTGTATATCCTTTTCTTCTTAATCCGGAAATAGTTTGTATTCTAGGATCATCCCAACTATTTACTATTTTTTTTTCAATAAGTGTTTTTATTTTTCTTTTCGATAAAATTGAATATTTTAGATTTAATCTAGCAAATTCATATTGTTTAGGACGATTGAGAACACTCGTATTTTCTAAAATCCAATTATATAAACGTTTATTATCTTGAAATTCTAAAGTACAAAAAGAATGGGTAATACCTTCTATTGAATCAGAGATACAATGAGCAAAATCATACATAGGATATATACACCATTGATCTTTCGTTTGATGATGTTTTGTACAAATAATACGATATAGCACAGGATCTCGCATTATAATATATGGCGAACTCATATCAATTTTAGCACGTAAACAAGCTTCTCCTTCATTAAAATATCCTTTTTTCATTTCTTTAAATAATTTTAAATTTTCTTCAATATTTCTATTTCTATAAGGACTGTTTTTACCAGAAGTAACCAATGTTCCCCTATATTCACGTATTTGTTCTTTTGTTAATTGATCTACATAGGCCAAATCTTTTTTAATCAATTCTTTTGCATATTTATATAATTGTTCAAAATATTCAGAAGTATAATAAATTTTTTTATTCCATTTATAACCTAACCATTTAATATCATTTTTAATTGAATTAATATATTTAATGTTTTCTTTAAGGGGATTAGTATCATCAAAACGAAGGTTACAATATCCATTATATAAATTTGCAAGTTCAAAATTTAAGCATATTGATTTAGCATGCCCAATATGAAGATAGCCATTTGGTTCTGGAGGAAAACGAGTATGTAATAACAAATATTTATTTTTTTTTAAATCTTCTTTAATAATATTATGAATAAAGTTATTTCTATATTTCTTGATTTTAGTTTTCATTTCATCCTTCAATTTAATTTATTTTGAAATATTTTTAAAAAATAAAAGTTAATATTTTATTAAAAAATATTTTTATAATTAATAATTATATTGATAATCTATTTTATTTATTATAGAATAAAAAAAATAATTAATTCAAAAATGTTAAATTAACAATTAATTTTATGTATGGCTACGTAGCTCAGTTGGTTAGAGCACAGCACTCATAACGCTGGGGTCATGGGTTCAAATCCCGTCGTAGCTACTAATTCATAGTTTATGTGCGGGAGTGGCGAAATAGGTAGACGCACCAGATTTAGGTTCTGGCGCCGAAAGGTGTGCGAGTTCAAATCTCGCCTCCCGTATATTTTATATTTTCCCACTGTTTTTTATTTTGGGGTATAGCCAAGTGGTTAAGGCACCGGTTTTTGATACCGGCATCCCTGGTTCGAATCCAGGTACCCCAGCCATCTAATGTATTCGTTTTATAATTTTATAATAAAAATATAAACTATTTTAATTTTATATAGTATTATTATGTTTATTTTTATATTAAAACTTTTTCTATTTTTATTTTAGAATATTTATATAAAATAAAATAGGTTTTTATATTATGAATCTAAATGAATTTAAAAAAAAAGCAGCATGGGCTGCGTTGGATTATATTTCTACTGGTACTGTTATCGGAGTAGGTACAGGAAGTACTGTTGCTTATTTTATTGAAGCTTTAAGTACAATAAAACATTTAATATCTGGAGTTGTATCTAGTTCAAATTCTTCAACAATTTTATTAAAAAAACAAGGCATTAATAATATTTTAAATTTGAATACCTTTAATTCACTAGAAGTTTATGTTGATAGTGCTGATGAAATAAATAATAATATGCAGATGATTAAAGGTGGAGGTGCAGCCTTAACTAAAGAAAAAATTATTGCTGCTATTGCTAAAAAATTTATTTGTATTATAGATCAAACAAAAAAAGTAAATATATTAGGATCTTTTCCATTACCTGTTGAAATTATTCCTATAGCTTCATCATTTATTTCAAATGAAATAATTAAATTAGGAGGACAACCCAAAGTTAGAAAAAATGTTATTACAGATAATGGTAATATAATTTTAGATGTACATAATTTACATATATATGATCCTATTTCAATAGAAAAAAGAATTAGTCTGTTACCAGGAGTTGTTACTGTTGGTTTATTTGCTTTAAGAGGTGCAGATATAATATTAATGGGAACAAAAAATAGTGTAAAAATTATAGAAAAATAAATTTTTAGATTTAAATCATTTTAATATATTAAATGAATGATTTTGTGATTAAAGTCTATTTTTATGTGATTAATTTAATAAATCCCCAAATTTAATTTGTAAAGCAGTTACTGCTGCAATTGCAGCTGTTTCTGTTCTTAAAATTCTTGGTCCTAATTTAACTGGAATAAATTTATGTTTAATTGCTTGTTTTATTTCTGATGATGAAAATCCACCTTCACAGCCAACTAATAATCGAATAAAATTAACATTTTTTGGCAATTGATTAATATTCATTGTAGATTGTGGATCTAAAATAACTTTTATTTCATTTGTATTTGATTTTTCACACCATATATTAATATCTTCTACATTATTAATTCTTGGAATAATATTACGTTGGCATTGTTGACATGCAGAAACTATTATGTTTTTCCAGTAAATAATTTTTTTTAAAATATTTTTTTTATTTTTATTAATATTACAACGTTCTGAAAATATTGGAGTAATTGCATCCACACCTAATTCAACAGATTTCTGAATAGCAAAGTTCATTTTTTCATTTTTTGAAATAACTAATCCTAGATGAATACATAATGGAGATTCAATATTTTTTTTTTCTTGTTCTAAAATTAGAATAGTTGCTATTTTTTTTTTAATTTCAATAATTTTAGATAAAAAAATATAATTTGTATTATTAAATATTTCTAATTTATTTTGAATATTCATACGTAATACTTGAATTAAATAATGTGTATTAGATGAATTTAAAATTATTTTTTCATTAATTTTTAAATTTTTATCAACATAAATTCGTGGAATACGATTTTTCATTTTTTAAAAAAATAATTTTTTATTTAGACATTTTTTGTAAACATAATTATTATGATTACCTTGTATTTTAAATATTAAATTTTCTCTTATACATTCCCATTTAGTAACTGGGAAACTAATATCCCATTTTTGAAATATTTTTTTTTCCTGTATAGATAATTTAATATTGTATATTTTGCTCATATAAAAATAAGTTCGAGCTATAGCTCCTCGAGCTATTTTAGGTGGTTCGACTAATTTTTTTTTAAAATCTATTTTTATATTACATTTACCATATTGTTTGGTATTGCTATTTAATTCACTATACATGAAGTTAGAACGATCCCCATTAATTTCTCCAATAGAAGGTTGTAAATTATGTAAATCAAATTCAATATTTTGATAATTTTTATTTTTAATACATTTTTTTCTACCGCCTTTTTTCCAACATTTTTTTTGATGTCCAAATTGCCATGATGGAACAACATGTTCCCATTCAATTCGTGTTGCTCGGTTTTTATTTTTACGGATTTTATATCCGCATGATGATAAATTAGGAATGCCTTTTTTATTATGCCAAATAATTTTGCATCCGCAATAAAATGTTCCAGGAGCATTCTTATGTATTTGAATTGCTAACATTTTAGCTTTTTGAAAACTGTTTATATGTTTTTTTTTTATATTATCTTTTTTTATAATAATTAAAAAAAAAATATACCAATTAAGATGAGAAATATTTTTTTAATCATGTTCTATGTAAAACAATTATATTGAATTATTATTTTTTATTTTAAAAAAATTTTATTTGAGTGTTATTTTTTAATAAAAATATTTAATATGATATATATTAACATATATTTTAGAAAAAATATTATGTTTTATAGAATATTGAGCTAAATATATTTTTTTAGTTTTCATAAACTATTTAATTCAAAGGAATAAAAAATATAATGAACGAATATCTTTTCACATCAGAATCAGTTTCAGAAGGTCATCCAGATAAAATTGCAGATCAAATTTCCGATGCTTTATTAGATGAAATTCTTAAACAAGATATTAAAGCAAGAGTTGCTTGTGAAACTTATGTGAAAACGGGAATGGTTTTAATTGGTGGTGAAATTAGTACTACTGCTTGGGTCGATGTTGAAGAAATTACTCGAAATACTATTAACAATATTGGTTATATTAATTCAGAAACAGGTTTTGATGCGAATTCTTGTTCTATATTAAGTGCTATAGGAAAACAATCACCTGACATTACTCAAGGAGTTGATCGCTCTGACCCCTTAGAACAAGGTGCTGGAGATCAAGGTATTATTTTTGGTTATGCTACTAATGAAACAGAGGTTTTAATGCCTGCACCTATTACTTATGCTCATTTATTAGTTAAAAAACAATCTGAATTAAGAAAAAAAAATATTTTATCTTGGTTACGACCTGATGCGAAAAGTCAAGTAACATTTAAATATAAAGATGGAAGTATAATAGGAATTGATACAGTCGTATTTTCAACTCAACATAAAGAAAATATTAATCAAAACGTTTTAAAGGAAGCTGTTATGGAAGAAATTATAAAACCAGTTTTACCAAAAAAATGGCTAACAAAAAATACAAAATTTTTTATCAATCCTACTGGAAGATTTGTTATTGGTGGTCCTATGGGAGATTGTGGTTTAACAGGTCGTAAGATTATTGTAGATACTTATGGGGGAATGTCTAGACATGGTGGAGGAGCTTTTTCTGGGAAAGATCCATCTAAAGTAGATCGATCTGCAGCATATGCTGCTAGATATGTAGCTAAAAATATTGTAGCAGCAGGTTTAGCAGATCGTTGTGAAATCCAATTATCGTATGCTATTGGGATAGCTGAACCGACTTCTATTATGATCGAAACTTTTCGTACTGGTAAACTTAGTAATCAAGCATTAATTAATTTAGTTCGAGATATTTTTGATTTACGTCCATATGGATTAATTAAAATGCTTGATTTACTACAACCTATTTATTTAAAAACATCTGTATATGGACATTTTGGAAGAGAAGAGTTTCCATGGGAAAAGATAGATAAAGTAGACGAGTTAGCTCAATAAAAACTGTATAACATTGAATATATTATATCTTAAAAAAAATAATTTGTATAAATGTCTTAATAGTAATATGAATAATGATATTAAATTATTAATAATTTCCCCATGTTAATCTAGCATGGGAGAATAATTTATTTTCTTAGATAATCTTTTAAAGATAGTGTTTCGTTTTTTTCTAGTTCTATTTCTTTTTGATGAGAACGAATAGTTTCATTTTCAAGTATTTGCTTATGTGAATTATAATAAAATTGATTAATAAATTGATTGTGATATGTATTAGCTAAATTTAATCCTGTTTTTTTTATTCTATTGTTTTCAATAAAAAGTTTTAAAAATTTAGCTGAATAAGTTAATTCTGGATATTCAAAAAAAAGTATTTTTTTATCGCATACTTTTTGATATTCTTCATTTTTTGATTGATTATCAAGGATAATAGCAATTTTTTTTAAATCTTGAAATATTCTTTTACCGATTTTTTTTAATTTATACTTTTTATTTTCATTAATATAAATTTTTTGATTTGGTTTTCGTCCTTCAAAAATAATTTTGTTCCAATTTTTAGTGATAAAATAAAAATCTGTTTTTTTTGTTTTCGGAGCATCCATTAAAGAGCACCAGATTAAAAATAAATCTAGTATAAGTATTTGATTCTTATTAATTCCAATAGATGAAAATGGATTTATATCTAAAGAACGTATTTCTACATATTCGATTCCTCTATCTTTTAGAGCATCTAGAAGCGATTCTCCATAATTAGTTGTTCTCTTAGGTCTGATTTGTGTATATAATTCATTTTCTAATTGTAATATATTAGTGTTTAATTGCTGAAATTCTCCAAGTTTATTTATTAGTCCTAAATCAGAAAATTTTTTAGATGGGGTATTCATCGCTTTTTTTAAACAATTGATATATGATTCTAGATTATTAAATGTAATATTTAGATCTTCAATAGAAGTGCTCGTATATCCCATATCACTTAGTCGTAATGAAGTTGACCAGGGTAAATATAATATACCTTCTTTGTTTTTTTGAAATTTGTATTTTTTATTTGTTATGAAATTTTCTAATATCGCAGGTGATGATCCAAATAAATATGGAATAATCCAACCAAATCTATAATAATTACGAATTAAGTTTAAATATCCAGATGATATATTATCTGTTTTTTCTGTGGTGTCTTTTGGCCAAAATGTTGTTGGTAATGAAAAATTATAATGTATACCTGAAATAGTATTTTTTAAATCACCATATCTGATTTTTAAACCTTTTCTATAAAGAGTTTTAAATGCTCCATAATTAGAAGTTCCATATTTTGCTATTTGAATATTTGTTGATTTTTTATATATATATGGAATACTAAAAGGCCACATTAACTCGTTTGAGTTTTTATATGCTACAAAAGAATGAAGATCTTTTAAAAAAATTAATAAATAATCTATATTATTAGTATTTGGGGTAATAAACTCTAATAAATTTTCAGAAAAATCCGTCGTTATCCATTGATGTGTTAATGCAGAACCAATGTCATATGGATGTTGAGTATTTGAAAAATTTCCATTTTTTTTAATTCTTAGAGTTTCTCGTTCAATACCTCGAGAAATATTTTTTAATATTGATGAGTGTTTTTCTAGCCAAGTTATTTTTTTTGAGATATCCTCTATCAATTTTTTCTCCTAAGTTAAATTTTTAATTATTTTTAAAAAACTTTTTATTGTTAGGATGATAAATTCTTGGTTAGAATTTTTTTGCATCCGGAAGGATTCGAACCTCCGACCGCTCGGTTCGTAGCCGAGTACTCTATCCAACTGAGCTACGGATGCAATTTTTTACCGGTGAAAGAGGGATTCGAACCCTCGATGCAGAGTTTTTCTACATACTCCCTTAGCAGGGGAGCGCCTTAAGCCTCTCGGCCATTTCACCTATTTTAATTTTACTTTTTTTTAAATATAAGTCAATTTTTTTTTAAAAATAAATGATGAATGATAACACATCATTCAATAGAAATATAAAATGCATCTTACTTAAATATTGTAAGATGCAATAGTTTCTATTTATTTTTTTGCTGCTTTTTTTCCGCTTGAATACGTTGATATATCTCTTCACGATGTACCGAAACTTCTTTAGGGGCATTTACACCAATACGAACTTGGTTGCCTTTTACTCCTAGTACTGTTACAGTTATTTCATCGCCAATTATCAATGTTTCGCCAACTCGACGAGTTAGAATAAGCATTCTTTTTTCCTTGAAATAAAAGAGTTCATCCAATCTGATTCCTGGAGTTAAAATAATACAGTGCTAAAATATAGACTGTAAAATATTTAAATAGTATAGTATTATACTACATTGATATATATTACATTATATATTAATGTAGTTTTAAATTAAGTATATTTATTTTCAATATAATTATTTATCAAAATCATTTTTTTTATTTTTTAGTTTTAAATTAATCCATAATTTAATAATTTTTAAAATTTTAGATAAATTTGTTATATTTAAACTACCACCTTCAGCTATTTCTTTTTTCCCCCCCCCTTTTCCATTAGTATGTTTAATAAAAATTTTAATAATTTCCAATGCAGTTAAATAACTAGTTAAATCTTTGGTAACTCCTGTAATTATATTAAAATTATTATTATTTTTATTTATAAATATGATAATTGCATGTTTAAAATCTTTTTTTAATTGATCAATAATTGACTTTAATGATTTATAATCATAATTATTAAATGTATTAATTAATAATTTCACTCCTTTTATAGTTTCAATATTTTCAGTAATTTTTTTAATTTGATATGTATTTTCTTTTGCTTGTAAAATATTTACTTTTTTTTCTAAATCTTTTACTTGTATTATTAATTTTTCTATTTTTTCTTTGAAATTAATACTTTTAGTTTTTAAAGTAGTGGATATATTTTCTATTTCATTTTCTTTAATATGTAAAAAGTTAAGTGCTTTAGATTCTGTTATAGCTTCTATTCTTTTGATACCAGATGATATACTTGATTGTTCTGTTATTTTAAATAGTCCAATATTGCCAGTTCTGCTAGTATGTGTGCCACCACAAAGTTCTATAGAAAAATTTTTAATGAATACAACACGAACAATAGAATCATATTTATTTTCAAATAATGCTATTGCTTTTTTCTTTTTTGCTTCTTCTAAACTACAATATTGAACTTTAATTAAATTATTTTTATATATTTCTGAATTTACAATGTGTTCGATTTTTTGTATATCAGATAAACTTATAATTTTGGGATAAGAAAAGTCAAATCTTAAACGTGTATTAGTTACTAAAGATCCCTTTTGATTAACTACATCTCCTAATACTTTACGTAATGCAGCATGAAGCAAATGAGTAGCTGAATGATTTATTTGTATTTTATTTCTATAAACTTTATCAATTTTAGTATATAAAAAATTATTAATTTCAAATTTTCCTCTAGTTACTTTTCCAATATGTCCAATTGTATTTCCATATTTTTTTGTATTTTCAACTAAAAAACGTGATTTTTTATTATATAATTCCCCTATATCACCTATTTGACCACCAGATTCTGGATAAAAGCATGTTTTATCAAGAAAAATAATTCCATTTTCACCTTCTGAAATTAATGAAACTGGTTTGTTATTTACATAAATATGTTTTGTTAATGCTTTTATTGTGTTTTTTTTATAACCTTCGAACGTACAATTATCATTAATATTGATTATTTTATTATAATCTGCATAAAATTTGCTTCTTATGTTGGATTGTTTTTTTTGTTTTTCTTTTTCTAAATAATAGCTATTAAGATCTACTTCAATTCCTTGTTCACGACAAATTTCTATTGTTAAATCAGCAGGGAATCCAAATGTATCATAAAGATAAAAAATAGTTTTTCCAGAAATTTTTTGATTATATGTTTTTTTTATTTCTGTATTTAATATTTTTAATCCTTTTTCAAGAGTGTCAGAAAATTGAATTTCTTCTGTTTTTAATATTTCTTTAATTTTTTTTTCTGTTCCTTTTAAAAAATTAAAATTTTCACTTATATTTTCAACAAAATAAGGTACAATTTTATAAAAACAATTTTTATTTATTCCAATTTTGTATGCATGTCTTAACATTCTTCTAATAATTCTTCTTAAAATATATCCTCGATGTTCATTTGATGGAATTATATTTTCATAAATAAGAAATATAGAAGATCTAATATGATCTGAAATTATTTTTAAAGATATATTATTTAAATTTGTTATTTTACTGAAATGAGCGATATTTTGAATTAATTTTTGAAAAACATCAATTTTATAATTTGAGTTTACATTTTGCAAGACCGCAGCAATTCTTTCTAAACCCATTCCTGTATCTATAGATTTATATTTTAGTGGAATTATTTTTGTTGAAGAAATACGATTATATTCTATAAAAACAATATTCCAAATTTCAATAAAATATTCATTTTTATTTTCTAAAAATTCATAAAAATCATAATTTTTTTTTGTATCATAATTATAAAATATCTCAGTGCATGGACCGCATGGTCCAGTATCACCCATTTGCCAAAAATTTTCAGAATTATATTTACAATTACTTTTATCACCTATTTTAATGATATGTTCGGGAGAAACTTTAATAACATCAAGCCATATTTTATATGTTTCTTCATCATTTTTATATACTGAAATCCATAATTTGTTTTTATTAATATTAAACCATTGTTTAGATGTTAATAATTCCCATGCATATATAATTGCTTCTTTTTTAAAATAGTCATTAAAGCTAAAATTACCAAGCATTTCAAAAAATGTATGATGTCTTTCCGTATAGCCTACATTTTTTAAATCATTATGTTTTCCTCCTGTCCTTAAACAACGTTGTGAAGTAGTGATACGAGAATATTTTTTTTTTTTGGGATTTAAAAAAAAATTTTTAAATTGATTCATTCCTGCATTAGTAAAAAGTAATGTAGAATCATTTGTTGGAATTAAAGAACTACTTGGCAGAATAGTATGTCCTTTTTTTTGAAAAAATGTTAAAAACTTTTGTCGTATTTCATTTGTTGTATTTTTCATATTTTTTAATTTTTTTAAAAATAACGTTTATTCTGTTAAGGTATTTTGAAATATAATTTAAAATTTAAATTTATTATGAATTAAAACTATTTTATTAAAAAGTTTTAAAATTTGTTTAGTGAAATAATTTTGGATATTTTTTCAGCAGTATTAAATATTTTTAATTTAATAAAAGCTTGTTTCATATAACTTAATGTTTCTATTGCAGATGAAGTTTCTGGATACTTTTGAAGTATTTCTTCACCTCGGTTGATAACTGCTATATATTTTTTATGATTAAAATAATATTTTAATATTTCAAAATCATATTTTGATAAACGTTGTTTTAAATAAAATAAATCTTTTTTTGCATTTATAATATAAATACTTTGAGGGTAGCTATATAAAAAATTTTTTAATTCAAAGAAAGCTTTTTGTGCATAAATAGGATCGCTTTTATAATTTTTTATAGTTAAAACTTTTAAAAAAATATTTTTGTCAAGCGATATATCTATTAAACTTTTTATATAAAAAATATAATCAATATTTGGATGTTTTGGATATAGTTGTATAAATTCCTTTATATTTTTTTGTGCCATATTAAAATTTTCAATTTTATAATAAGCATAAATTAAATTAATTTGAATTTTATCCGAATAAACATTAGAAATATTTTTTTTTTTCATAGTTTCTAAATGAAATATTGCATTATCAAATTGGTTTTCTTTTAGTTCTTTTTTACAATATTCATAAAATATTTTTTCTTGAATAATTTTTTTTTGTTGCGTATTTTGAGAATACGCTGAAAAATGTATAAATATAAATAGTAGTATAAAAACAGTTAAAATATTTTTTTTTAGCATAATATATGTTTTCTATAATTTAATGAAATTTTATATTAATAATATTTATTATATTAATATATATTAGAATATCATATTCTATAAAAATTAAAGATTTAGATTAAATAAATATATTTTAAAAATAAGGATTTTGATATTGAAAAAAAAAAAAATAAGTATATTAGCTCCTTATAATACAGTTTTAGGAAAAAGATTAGATCAAACTATTTCTCAAATTTTTACTCAGTATTCTCGTTCTTGTCTTAAGAATTGGATTCTTATGAATCATGTATATGTTAATGGCCAAATAGAAAATAAACCTGATAAAAAAATATTAGGAGGTGAAAAAATTACTATTTATCCAATTATTGAAAAAATAACGTCTGATTTGCCGGAAAATATTTTTTTAAATATTATATATGAAGATAATAATTTATTAGTTATAAATAAATCTCCTGGTTTAGTTGTTCATCCTGGAGCTGGAAATAATAGTAATACAATTTTAAATGGATTATTATATCGTTATAAAAATAGCAAATATTTACCTCGTTGTGGAATTGTTCATCGTTTAGATAAAAATACTAGTGGTTTAATGGTGATAGCAAAAACAATTTTTGCATATTATTATTTAGTTGAATTATTAAAATCTAAAAAAGTTATTCGAGAATATCAAGCTGTTGTAAAAGGAAATATGATTTCTGGTGGTACAATTAACTATCCTATAATGCGTCATCCTACTAAAAGAATATGTATGATAGCACATCCCTCAGGAAAACCTGCTATTACACATTATAAAATAATTAGGCGATTTAAATTTTATACACATATCTTATTAAGATTAGAAACAGGTCGAACTCATCAAATTCGTGTTCATATGCTACATATTAGATATCCTTTATTAGGTGATTCTGTATACGGTGGGATTAATTATTCTTGTAATTTTTTTAAAAAAAAGTGTTGTTATAAAAATAAAATTTTTTCTCGTCAAGCACTACATGCACATTATATTGAATTTTTACATCCTATTACTAAAAAGTTAATTAATTTTAAAATTGATTTACCTGATGATATGAAAGATCTTATTTTAGATTTAGACTAATAACTATAAAATATTCTATATAATAAAATATATTATTTTTGTATAGAATATATTTTAATTTTTAATAATCTTAATGTTATTTAAAATATACAAAAGATTAAAGAGTTGATAATTTTATGCCAGAAAATTTAATAGATACAAAATTTTTAGTAAATGATACTAAAAATAATCAAGACAAATTTATAAAAAAACCTTTACGTTTATTAGTTAAAAAATCTTTAGAAAATTATTTATTAGATTTAGATAATACTAAATATATCAATAATTTATATCCATTAATATTATCTGAACTTGAACAGCCATTATTAGATGTAATTATGCGGTATACACGTGGTAACCAAACAAAAGCTGCTTTAATGATGGGTATAAATCGTAGTACTTTAAGAAAAAAATTAAAAAAATACGGTATGAATTAATTTTTTAAAATTTTTATAGATTTTAGATTTGATTGCACTTTCTATACATTTATAATAAAGAAGGTGCAAAAATTATAGTAAATTTTATTTTTTTATTAAACATCTTTTAGATATTGTTTTTAATGCCCAATAGTAACCTTCTAAACCTAATCCTGAAATTACACCTTGAGAAACATCAGAAAACCATGAATGAGAGCGAAAGTTTTCTCTACTATAAATGTTAGAAATATGAACTTCAATAAATGGTATAGAAATAGAAATTAGTGCATCTCTTAATGCTATACTAGTATGCGTAAAAGCAGCAGGATTAATTATAATATAATCAATATTGTTTTCTTTAGCAGAGTGTATTTTTTCAATTAATATATGTTCTGCATTAGACTGTATATGACTTAATAATATATTTAATTTTTCTGATTTTTTTGTTAAGTTATTTATCAAATCTAGTAAAGTATGATTTCCATATATATCTGGCTCTCTAGTGCCTAAAAGATTTAGATTAGGCCCATTTATTAGTAAAACATTTATTTTTTTTTTCATTTTTAGCTCAATATGATAATAAAATTCATTTAAAAAGTTTAAAATTACATTTTATAATAAATTTTTAAGATTATATAATATTTTTATAAAAAATATTTTTTATTTTTTATTTTTATATTTTATAATGTAAATATAATAATATTTTAAATATACAAGTGAGTTCAAATGACATTGGAATTAGTTAGTGAGTCTTTATTAACTTCAAATAAATTAAGTCGTCAAGATCTTTCTGAAATATTGGAAGATATCTCTACTCATAATTTAGATTACGGAGATTTATATTTTCAATCACGTATTTGTGAATCTTGGGTTTTAGAAAATGGAATTATTAAAGAAGGATTTTATCATTTCGATCAAGGTGTGGGTGTTAGAGCTATTTCTGGAGAAAAAACCGGGTTTTCATATACAGATCAAATATCGATAAATTCTGTAAGAAAAAGTGCTCAAATGGCAAAAAGTATAATTGATCGTAAAGAAAAAAAAATAAAACCACAAATATTTATAGAACAAAAAAAATGTTCTTTTTATGATATTGTAAATCCATTAGAAAAATTCACTTCTAGTGAAAAAATTAATTTACTTTATAGAGTAGATCATATTGCTCGTAATTTTGATAATCGTGTCGTACAAGTAAATGCTACTTTAAGTGGATCTTATGAAAAAATTTTAGTTGCATCTACTGATGGAAACTTAGCTACAGATATAAGACCATTAGTAGAATTTTCAGTGACTGTTTTAGTTGAAGAACGTGGTAAAATAGAACGAGGTCGAAGTGGAGGAGGAAGTCGTACTAATTATAATTTTTTCTTAAATAAAGATGATTTTTTAGAAGAAGTCAGAATTGATTATTGGACTAAAGAAGCAGTTCGAATAGCATTATTAAATTTATCTTCAAAAGAAGCTCCTTCTGGCACTTTCCCAGTTGTTTTAGGATCTGGTTGGCCTGGTGTTTTACTACATGAAGCTATAGGACATGGTTTAGAAGGTGATTTTAATAGAAAAGGAACATCAGTATTTACTAACATGATTGGAAAAAAAGTTGCTTCAGAGTTATGTACTATAATTGATGATGGAACAATAAAAAATCAACGTGGATCATTAAATATTGACGATGAAGGAGTTTTAGGACAACATAATATATTAATTGAAAACGGAATTTTAAAGAAGTATATGCAAGATAAACTTAATGCTCGTTTAATGGGAAGTGAATCCACTGGTAATGGTCGTCGTGAATCTTATTCTCATTTACCAATGCCGAGGATGACTAATACATATATGTTATCTGGTATATCGAAAATAGAAGATATTATTAAAAGTATTGATTATGGAATATATGCTGTAAATTTTTCAGGTGGTCAAGTAGATATCACTTCTGGACAATTTGTTTTTTCAACATCAGAAGCATATTTAGTAAAAAAAGGAAAGATTTCTACTCCAATTAAAAACACTACGTTAATAGGGTCTGGTATAGAAGTTATGCAAAAAATATCTATGGTTGGAAATGACTTGAAAATGGATCAAGGTATGGGAATGTGTGGTAAAGAAGGTCAAAATATTCCTGTAGGAATAGGACAACCTTCTATTAAAATAGATAAATTAACTATAGGTGGAACTGTTTAGTGTTTTAAAAAAATAATATATAAAAAGTATATTAGTGCAGTCAAGAATAACGTCGTGACTGCATATTAATTTTTTTAAAAATAAATTTATTTAATTTTTTCTTTAATTCTAGCAGATTTTCCAGTCCGTGTTCTAAGATAATATAATTTTGCTTTTCTCACTAATCCTTTTCTTTTAATAATAATATCATCAATATTGTAAGAATGAGTTTGAAAGACTCGTTCTACAGCCTCTCCATTTGAAATTTTACGAACAGTGAAGGATGAATTTAAAAACCGATTTTTTATTGCAATTACTATTCCTTCAAAAGATTGTAAACGTTTTTTAGTTCCTTCAATTACCCATACTTTTACTTCTACTGTATCTCCAGGACGAAAATTAGGTATATTTTTTTTGAGTTGTTCTTCTTCTATTTTCCGAATTATATTTATCATTTTTACCTCTAAATCAAATCATTATAAATTAATTATATTTTTATTTTTTATTTTTTTTAAATGTGCTTAAAATTATTTTTTCTTCTTTTTTTAAAATTTTTTCTTCTAATAAATCTGGTCGTTTTTTTAGAGTTTTTTCTAAAGATTTTTTTAAACGCCATAAACGAATTTGATTATGATTACCAGAAAGTAATACTTCCGGAACTGTCATATCATAAATCTTTTTTGGCCTAGTGTAATGTGGATAATCAAGTAAGTTATTATAAAAAGATTCTTTTTCTACTGATTTAATTGTATTAATAACACCAGGAATAAATCTAGCAATAGCATCTATTATCACCATTGCTGCAAGTTCTCCACCAGTCAGTACATAATCTCCTATTGACCATTCTTCATCTATTAAAGAATCAATAATTCTTTGATCTATTCCTTCGTATCTACCACATACAAAAATAATTTTTTTCTTTTTAATTAATTGAAAAATATTAGTTTGGTTTAATTTCATTCCTTGTGGAGACAAATAAATAACTGTTGCATTTTTTAATAAAGATTGTGCATATTTAATTGATAAATATAATGGTTTAACACTCATTAACATTCCGGGTCCTCCTCCGTAAGGACGATCGTCTATAGATTTATATTTATTTTGAGCAAAATCTCTTGGGTTTAAACAATCAAGAGTAATAATTTTTTTTTGAATTGCTTTTCCAGTTACTCCATAATTTGAAATTGAAAAAAACATTTCTGGAAATATAGTGATGATATAAAATGATATTAATGTTTGATTATCTTTTTTTTTAATTGAGATATCATGTTCTAATTCCATTTGACGATTATAATTTTATTTTGAATGTCTATATTTTTTACTATTTTTTTATTAATAAATGGAATCATTATTTTTTTTATATTATTTTTTTTTAATTCATTGTGTATAAGAAGAATATCATTATATTTATTACTAATTAAATTAATTACTCTCCCTAAATATTTACTTGTTGTGTTGAATACTTTACATTTAATAATATCATTCCAGTAGTATTCATCTGGATAAAGTTTTGGAAGTTGATTTTTATCGATAAAAATATCAGTGTTAGTCCATGTGCTAGCAAGAGATCGATCGATAATATTATTAATTTGAATAATAAAATGACTATTATGTTGTTTCCAATTTTTTAATTTAATAATGTCCCATTTTTTATTTTTTAAGATAAACCATGGAAGATAACTAAATATTTTTTCTTTAGTTTCGGTAAAAGAAAAAAAATTCATCCAACCTAATATTCCATAAACTTTTCCAATTTTTCCTACTAAAATCGGATCAATTAGAGTATTTAATTTGGTATTTATAATATCCCCTCATTTTTTTTAAATAATTTAATTAATTTTTTTGATCGTTCTGAAAGTTTTGCTCCATTTTTTTGCCAATATATAATACGATCGATATTTAATTTAATAGAAGTAGTTGTGTCTTTAGATCCTGGATTAAAGTAACCTAATCGTTCAATAAAACGACCATCTCTAGAAAAACGGCTATCTGCAGCTACTACTTTATAAAACGGACGTTTTTTATTTCCATATCGAGCTAACCGAATTTTTACCATTTTTTTTTCCTTTAAATTTTTTAAGTAATAAAATTATTGTGGTATATTTTAAAAGTTTTTAGGTAATATATTTTTTATATTACGAACAATTTTTCCAATTCCGTTATTTTTAATTTTTTTCATAATTTTTTTTATATTATCAAAATTTTTTAATAATTTATTGATATCTTGAATTTTTGTTCCAGATCCTAAAGCAATTCTACGTTTACGAGAACCTTTGATGATCATTGGGTTATTTCTTTCTTTAGGTGTCATTGAGTATATTATTGCTTCAATTTTATTTAAAGTATTTTCATCATTTCCTAATAATGAATTATTAGATATCATTTTGTTATTTGCAAACTTATCTATAAAATAGTTTAAACCTCCCATTTTTTTCATTTCTTTTATTTGAATCAAAAAATCATTTAAATTAAAATCATGGCCTTGTTTAAGTTTTTTAGTTAAATTTTTTAAATTAGATTGATTAATTTTTTCTTCAATATCTTTAATAATTGATATAACTTTATTCATGCCTAAAATTTTATCAGCCATACGTTCTGGATGAAATATTTCTAAGTTTGTTAGTTTTTCTCCTGTTCCTATAAATTTAATAGGCTTTCCAGTAATATAACGCATTGATAATGCAATTCCACTTCTAGAATCACTATCAGTTTTACTTAATATAATACCTGATATAGATAAATATTGGTTAAAACTTTTAGCCATGTTAATTGCATCTTGACCCATCATTGAGTCTACTACTAATAATGTTTCAATAGGTTTAGAAAAATTTTGTATTTGTTGTATTTCATCCATCATTATTTCATCGATATGTAAACGTCCTGCTGTATCTATTAATAAAACATCATATAATTTTAGTTGAGCATATTTAATTGCTTTTTCTGTTATATTAATTGGTTTTTGATTAATATCAGATGAATAAAAATGTATATTAATTTGATTAGATAAAATTTCAAGTTGCTTTATTGCAGCAGCACGATAAACATCAGTAGATGTAATAAGTATTTTTTTTTTGTATTTATTTTGTATCCATTTAGCTATTTTTGCTACAGTAGTAGTTTTTCCTACTCCTTGTAAACCAACTATTAATATCACTGCTGGTGGTCGAATAGATAGGTTTAAATCATTATTTTTTTCACCCATAGCTAAAATTAATTCATTTCGTACAATTTTTATAAATTCCTGACCAGGAGTAAGACTTTTATTAATTTCATAACCAATTGATTTTTTTGTAACATTTTTTATAAATGTTTTTATTACTGATAATGTAACATCGGCTTCTAACAATGCTTTTCTTACTTCTCTTATAGTATCCTTAATATTTTCTTCTGTAAGTCTTCCTTTATTAATGATATTACGTAAACTTTTTGAGAGACGTTCAGTTAAGCTACTAAACATATTCCTTACTCTTTCATCAATTAATATTAAAGTATTTAAAACGTGAAAATTAATAATATTTTAGTGAATTTTTAAAATATTTTTAGTATGTAAATATTTAATGAATTTATAACTAAAATAGTTTTTTAATTTCAATAGGATAGCAACCTAATATTTTCATAAATTTAGTAATTTTTTGAATTTTTTTAAGAACATTGTGTATTGTATTAGATGATAAATTTTCTTCAATATCAAGATAAAATATTTTTTCTTCGTTGTTAGTATTATAAAAAGTTAACATTTTTATAATTATTTTTTTTTGTTCTAGAATTAAAATTATTTCAGAAAGTTCTTTTGATTTTTTTTCTAGAGTAAATATTATTGTGGTTTTTACTTGTATATGTGAATGAATTTTAAGAGGTGTTTTCGATAAACAAACAAATCTTGTTATGTTATTTTTTTTATTTGATATATTTTTACATAAAATTTTTAATCCATAAATTTGACTTCCTATTTCACTTCCTAAAACAGCATTAGTAATTTTACTATATTTAATAATTTTTTTAATTGCATCAGTTGTGCTGTTAGTATATTTGATTTTCCAATGTGGAAATTGACCAATAAAATTACTACATTGTTTAAATGGCTGAGAATGACTATATATTTTTTTAATTATATTTAACTCAACTTTTTCTAATGCTAATAAACAATGATCTATAAAAACATTCACTTCTCCGACAATAAATAGACTTGTATTTTTTAAAATGTTAAATATTTCGTTAATAGGGCCCGAGCAACTATTTTCTATGGGTAAAATAGCATAATTTGACTCATTGTTTTCAACTAATTGAATAACTTCTTTAAAATTTAAACATTCTTTTTTAATAAATTTTTTTAAATTTTGTTTTTCATATTGAGATACAGCAATATCTGAATAAGTGCCCTTTGGACCAAGAAACGAAATAATATTTTGATTTATACTGTTTTTGTTTTGAAATTTTTTTAATAATGTTTTTTGAGTCAGTATAGATTCTTCAATTATTAATTGGAATAAGCGTATTATATAGTCAGGATCTAAATTTTTTTCTTTGCCTAAACTAGTTAGCTTGGATAACAAATTTTTTTCACGATTTATATCACGTATTGGTTGGTTATTTTGTATTTTAGATTGAGCTATATTTAATACTAATTTTTTTCTTTTCGAGAGCAACATAACTATTTTTTTATCAATATTGTTAATTTCATTACGAAAATTTAATAAATCATTTTTAGACAACATAGTTTATTTTACCTATCAAATATCTAATATATTTTATATCAATATAAAATATTTTTATTTAATTAGTATTAATTTTTTAATATAAAAAATAATAATAGATTATATAATATACTATTTTCTATATTAAAAAATATGTTGTTTTTTAAAAAAAATATTAAATATTTTTAAAAATATAATTATTAAATTTTATTTAATTAGATTAATTATTGATTTTTAAAAATGTTTCAATAAGTTTGATAGATGATAATATATTTACTATATCTTATTAATTCTAATCATAGTATTCTTTTCTATATATTATTTTAAAGTGAGTTATTTTATGAAAACTTTTTCAGTTAAAGAAAAAAATATAAAAAGAGATTGGTTTTATGTTGATGCTACTAATAAAGTATTAGGTAGATTTGCTAGTGCTTTATCTTTACGACTTAGAGGAAAACATAAAGTTGAATATACACCACATCTTGATATTGGAGATTATATTATAGTTTTAAATGCTTCTAAAGTATTAGTTACAGGAAAAAAGAAAAATAATAAAATTTATTATCATCATACAGGTTATATTGGTGGAATAAAACAATTTAAATTTGCAGAAATTATGGAAAAAAATCCAGAAAAAATTATTGAAATTGCAGTAAAGGGTATGTTACCAAAAGGCCCTTTAGGTCGTTTAATGTTTAAAAAATTAAAAGTTTTTTCAGATGAAAACCATAATCATATAGCACAATGTCCTCAGTTTTTAAATATTTAATAAGGGTATATTAAAAATATATTATGAAAATTCAAAATTATGGTACTGGTCGTCGTAAAAGTTCTTCTGCTAGAGTTTTTCTTAGACCTGGGACAGGTCAAATAGTAGTAAATAAACGTTTATTAAATGATTATTTTGGTCGAGAAACTTCTTGTATGATTGTTCGTCAACCATTAATTTTAACAGATATGATAAATAACTTTAATATTTATATTACAGTTAAAGGAGGTGGTATTTCTGGCCAAGCTGGTGCAATTAGACAAGGAATTACTCGTGCTTTAATTGATTATAATCAATTATTACGTAATGAATTAAGAAAATCTGGATTCGTCACTCGTGATTCACGACAAGTAGAACGAAAAAAAGTAGGTTTTCGTAAATCTAGAAAACGTATACAGTTTTCTAAACGTTAAAATACAGTAATAAAACTTATCTTAAAGAACTTGGTTTTTGTAACAAACCGAGTTCTTTCATTTATTTGTCATAATTTTATATTTTAAATAACTAAAAATTAAACAAATAAAATTAGAAAAAAATTTTATTTTTTTAAATAATATAGGATATCGGAACATAATTTTTTTGTTCCTATTTTTTGAAGAGAAGAAATTAAATAATATGGTTCTTTTATATTTAAATTGTTTTTAATTTCTTTAACATATTGATTTATTTTTGAAGTTGTTATTAAATCAATTTTATTTAAGATTAATAATTTTGGTTTATTATATAATTTTACACTATATTGTTTTAATTCATGTAATACAGCTTTAATATTTTCTATTGGATTAGAATAGTCTATAGGACATAAATCAACAATATGTAGTAATATTTTACATCTTTCTAAATGTTTTAAAAAATTAATACCTAATCCTTTTCCTTTAGATGCGCCTTGAATTATACCTGGGATATCTGCTATAACGAATCTTTTGTGTTCAATTTCAACGCTTCCTAAAATAGGATTTAATGTAGTAAATGGATAATCTGAGGTTTTTGTTTTGGCGCTAGATATATTTTTTACTAAAGTTGATTTTCCAGCATTGGGCATGCCTAATGTTCCTACATCTGCTATTAATAATAATTCTAATTGTATATATCTGTTTTCTCCTATTAATCCTAACGTTCTTTGTCTTGGCGTTCTATTAATTGAGGATTTAAATCTAGTATTACCTAATCCATGCCATCCTCCCTTTGCAATAAGTATTTTTTGTTTATCTTTTATTAAATCATCTATTATTTCACGTGTTTGATAATTAATTATTTTAGTCCCAATAGGGACATGTATTGTAATATCACTACCTTTTTTGCCAGAGCAATTTCTTTTTAATCCATTCATTCCATGTTCAGCTTGAAATATTTTTTTAAATCTAAAATCTATAAGAGTGTTTAGATTGTTATTCGATTCTATCCAAATATTTCCACCGTCTCCTCCATCTCCACCATCTGGACCTCCTTTAGGAATATATTTTTCTCTTCTAAAATTAACACATCCGTTTCCTCCATTTCCGGCGATAACTTGAATAACAGTTTGATCAATAAATTTCATATTCATTCCTTACTTGTTAAAATAAGTATAATTTTAAAAAAAGATTTTATTTATAAAAAAATAATACCCCTCAGAAAAAGGGGTTTTTAAAAACCATCAAATTTTTAACGTTTTATTAGTTAATAATATTAATGTATGTTCTTTTTTTTATTCCTTTTTTTTTAAATTCTATTTTTCCTTTAATAGTTGCAAAAATAGTGTGATCTTTTCCACAGCCTACATTTTTCCCCGGATGAAATTTCGTTCCTCTCTGTCTTACAATAATACTACCTGCTGATACTAATTCACCTCCAAAACGTTTTACACCTAATCTTTGAGCATTAGAATCTCTTCCGTTCCTTGTGGAACCACCAGCTTTTTTATGTGCCATTTTAGTTCTCTATATAATTAATATCTATAATTTTTACATTAGTAAAATATTGACGATGACCTTGCTGTTTTTTATAATGTTTTCGACGATTAAATTTTATTACTTTAATTTTTTTAGCTCTACCATGATTTTCAACGTGAGCTTTAACTTGAATTCCATTTAAAAAAGGACTTCCTATTTTCGTTTTTTCTTTATTTGAAATCATTAAAATATTTTTAAATTCAAATATTGAACCTATCGGATAATTTAATTTTTCTAGTTGAATGACTTGGTTTTTTTTAACTCGATATTGTTTACCACCACTTAAAAAAACTGCATACATATAATACTCCAATTATTTTTTTATTAATGTAATATTAATAATTTGTTTATAAGTTAGGTTAAACAATTGAAACATTATTATATATATTTAATGTTTGCACCTAATTTATTTAATTTTTTTGGAAATGATTCATATCCCCTTTTAAAATGATGAATATTATTAACTACTGTAATGCCTTTTGCAATACAACCTGCTAAAATTAATGTAGCCGAACTTCTTAAATCAGTAGAGAAAAGAGTTTTAGAAAATAATTTTTGAACACCTTTACAAATAATGTAATTATTTTTAATCTTTATTTTAGCACCCATTTTAATTAACTCTTTAACATAAGCAAAACGATTCTCAAATATGTTTTCAATAATAATACTTTCACCTTTAGAAATACTATTTAGTAAGGCAAATTGTGGTTGCATATCAGTTGGAAAACCTGGGTATGGAGTTGTTGAAATATTTACGGCTTTAGGTATTTTTTCTTGCATATTTAATTTAATCCAATCTTTCCCAGTTTGTATATGTGCACCAGTTTCAGATAGTTTTTGTAATATATTTTCTAAGTGTTTTGGTTCAGTATCATTGCATATAATACATCCTTTAGAAATTGCAGCAGCTATTAAAAAAGTTCCTGTTTCAATTCTATCTGGTATTATTTTATGATAACCACCATTTAGTTTTAATACTCCTGTTATATATATTTTATTACTTCCTGCACCAGTAATATGAGCACCTAAAGTATTTAAGAATTTTGCAACATCAATAATTTCTGGTTCTTGAGCAGCATTTGCTATGATTGTTAAACCTTCTGCTAAAGTTGCAGCACTCATAATAGTAATAGTCGCTCCAACGCTAATTTTTTCTAAATGTATATATTTTCCTTTGAGAGGTTTTAAAATAGATGCAATAATATAATTATCTTTTTGAACAATTTTTGCGCCTAGTGCGATCAAACCTTTTAAATGAAGATCAATAGGTCTAAGACCGATCTTGCAACCTCCTGGAAAAAATATTTTAGCTTTACCAAAGCGTATTAAAAGAGGGCTTAACATCCAGATAGATGCTCTTATTTCTTTAATTAGATTATATGGAGGGCAATAAATATTAATTGCACTTGGGTCAATATACAAAATTTTATTTGTATTAACTATTTTTGCCCCTAAAGATCTAAGTAGTTTAATTGCTACTCTAATATCTGTTAATTTTGGAATATTACTTAGTTCAATTTTTTCTTTTGTTAGTATTGTCATAAACAAAATAGGCAAAGCAGCATTTTTAGAACCAGAAATTAATACATTACCATTTAATTTTTTATTACCTTCTATATATAATTTGTTCATTCATTATTAAATCTCTATTATTATTTTTCAATATTTAACTAAGATTATTTTTATTATTTTTATTATTTTTTTTCCATTCTTCTTTTGTATATGTTTTTATAGATAAGGCATGAATTTTGTTTTCTATAATTTTATCAATTAAAGGTGCGTAAATTATTTGTTGTCTCTTTACTTCGTTAATGCCTTTAAATATATCTCCTACTGCAATTATTTTGATATGATTGTTATCTCCTGTGACATATATTTTTTCTAAATTTAGTTTTTTGTTTAATATTGATATTATTTTTTCATTGTTCATTTTAAATATACTTTAAATTAGTTTTGTTAAAATATAAAAGTTTTGAATGTTATATATATAAATATATCTTTAAATTTTTTATTAAATATTAATAAATAATTTTACTTCATAAAATTGAAATTTTTGATAAATTTTATTTTTTACATTAATATAGATACATTTATTTTTTATTTAATATTGTTATGAAAAGATTAATATTTTCGAAAAACATAAGTGTTTTATATATGAAATAATTTCATAGAAAATAATTTATATTAAATAATTAATAATATTAAAAATTTTACTTGTTAATCTGATTAGATTTTATCAACGATATATTCATATTACTATATTTTTTATTTTAATTATTTATTAAAATATATAAATAATTGAATTTTTAAAAATATTTAATAAAAATTAAATCTTTTTTCTTAAAAATATATTTAATTTTAAAAAATTATATACAAATTTTTAGTATTTTTTAAATTAATAATTTTATATTCTTTTAGAAAAAAAATGAGGTATGTTATATGGTTAATTTAATTCCAATGACTGTTAGAGGTGCTGAAAAACTTCGTAAAGAACTTAAACAATTAAAAAATATAAAACGTCCTCGTATTATTATTGAAATAGCAAAAGCTAGAGAGCATGGTGATTTAAAAGAGAATGCTGAATACCATTCTGCTCGTGAAGAGCAAAGTTTTTGTGAAGGACGAATAAAAGAAATAGAATTAAAATTATCTAATTGTCAAATTATAGATATTACTAAAATACCTAATGATGGAAGAGTTGTATTTGGTTCCACAGTCACTATTTTAAACATAAAAAACAATGAAATATTTACTTATCAGATTGTTGGTGATGATGAGTCTGATTTTAAAAAAAATTTAATTTCCATTAATTCTCCGATGTCAAGAGGTTTAATTGGAAAAACTATTAACACTATTGCTACTATATTTACACCTTCTGGTAATGTTGAATATAAAATTTTAAAGATAGATTATGTTTAAATTAATAATATATTTGAAGATAGTAATTATATTTATTATAAATGTTATAAAAGAATTAAATAATATGATGGCTAAAAATAAATCAAATAGTTCGAAACGTTGGTTATCAGAACATTTTCAAGATCAATATGTTAAAGAGGCAAAAAAAAATAAAATTCGATCTAGATCTTGGTTTAAATTAGAAGAAATTGATAAGAATAATAAATTATTTAAACCTGGAATGAATGTTATTGATTTAGGTTCTTCTCCAGGAGGTTGGTCACAATATGCAATGAATAAAATTGGAAAAACTGGATCTGTTATAGCATGTGATATATTACCTATGAAAAAAATAACAGGAGTGAAATTTTTTCAAGTAGATTTTCGAAATGTAAATATATTAAACTTCATGTTAAATCGTTTATCTAATAATACTTTTAATATAGTTATGTCTGATATGGCACCTAATATTACAGGTTGTTGGTCTATTGATATGCCGAGAATTATAGAGATTTGTAAAATAGCTCTTAAAATATCTACATGTATATTACCAAAAAATGGTATTTTTTTAGTAAAATCTTTTCAGGGAGAAGGTTTAAATGAATTTTTTACAGAAATTAAAACGTTATTTTCAAAAATTAAAATTTGTAAACCAAAAACTTCTCGATCAAGATCACGAGAAATATTCATTCTAGCGACCAGATAAAAATATTATTTTATTTCTATAATTTTTAAATCTGCGTTGTTTTTTAAAATAGATGTAATGAGAGGTTGTTCCCTTGAGTGACATGGTTAAAAACCTGATATTTTGGTTAGTAATTACAGTGATTTTAATGTCTGTTTTTCAAAACTTTAATACTAGTGATTCAAATAATCACAGAGTTGATTATTCTACTTTTTTATCAGAAGTTAATCAAGATCAGGTCCGTGAGGTGTATATTAATGGACGGATGATTGGTGTTACTAAAAAAGATAGCAATAAATATACCACTTATATTCCGATGAATGATCCTAAGTTATTAGATAATCTTATAACAAAAAACGTTAAAGTTATGGGAGAAATACCAGAAGAGCCGAGTATTTTATTTTCTATATTTGTGTCTTGGTTTCCTATGTTATTACTAATTGGTGTTTGGATTTTTTTTATGCGGCAAATGCAAATGGGTGGTGGAAAAGGAGCTATGTCTTTTGGAAAAAGTAAAGCTCGAATGTTATCAGAAGATGAAATTAAAACTACTTTTGATGATGTTGCAGGATGTGATGAAGCTAAAGAAGAAGTAGGTGAATTAGTTGAATATTTAAAAGAACCTAGTAGATTTCAGAAATTAGGAGGTAAAATACCTAAAGGTGTACTTATGGTTGGGCCTCCTGGAACTGGGAAAACATTACTTGCAAAAGCAATTGCAGGAGAAGCAAAAGTTCCTTTTTTTACAATTTCTGGTTCTGATTTTGTTGAAATGTTTGTTGGTGTAGGTGCATCGAGAGTGAGAGATATGTTTGAACATTCTAGAAAGAATGCACCATGTATTATATTCATTGATGAAATTGATGCAGTAGGTCGTCAAAGAGGAGCTGGATTAGGTGGTGGACATGATGAAAGAGAACAAACACTTAACCAAATGTTAGTAGAAATGGATGGTTTTGATGGAAATGAAGGTGTAATTTTAATAGCTGCTACTAATAGACCAGATGTTTTAGATCCTGCTTTATTGCGCCCAGGTCGATTTGATCGTCAAGTAATTGTTCCACTTCCAGATATTCGTGGAAGAGAACAAATATTAAAAGTACATATGCGTAAAGTTCCTTTGTCTAAAGATGTGGATCCTATAATTATTGCTCGTGGAACACCAGGTTTTTCAGGTGCAGATTTAGCTAATTTAGTTAATGAGGCAGCACTCTTTGCAGCTCGTTTAAATAATCGTGTCGTTTCTATGATTGAGTTCGAAAAAGCAAAAGATAAAATTATGATGGGTTCTGAACGTAAATCAATGGTGATGAGTGATTTTCAAAAAGAATCTACTGCATATCATGAAGCTGGCCATGTGATTGTTGGAAGATTAGTTCCAGATCATGATCCTGCTCACAAAGTTACGATTATTCCTAGAGGTCAAGCATTAGGTATTACTTTTTTTTTACCAGAATCAGATACATTCAGTATTAGCAGACAAAAATTAGAAAGTCAAATATCTACTTTATATGGCGGTCGTTTAGCAGAAGAAATTATTTACGGTTCTAAAAAAGTATCTACTGGTGCTTTTAATGATATTAAAGTAGCTACAAATTTAGCAAGAAATATGGTAACGCAATGGGGGTTTTCAGATAAATTAGGTCCTTTATTGTATGCTGAAGAAGAAGGAGAAGTATTTTTAGGTCGAACAGTGGCTAAAGCAAAACATATGTCTGATGAAACTGCTAGAATTATTGATGAAGAAGTTAAATTACTAATAGAAGTAAATTATAATCGAGCTAGAAATATTTTAAATGAAAATATTGATATTTTACATTCCATGAAAGATGCTTTAATAAAATATGAAACAATTGATTCCTTGCAAATAGATGATTTAATGGAAAGAAGAGAGGTTCGAAAACCAAAAGAATGGTCTGAAACGAATCACAATTAAAATATATTATTAATATAACAACTAAATTAATAATAATATCGCTATTTTAATTATTTTTAATTATTAAATATATATTAAATCGCGTAAAAATTTAATATAATTAATGTTATATTTTAATAAATACTGAAATAAGATGAAGTAATAAAATTATTATAACTTCATCTTGTTTTTTAAAAAGATAGTTTTTTATAAAAAATATTAAATATTTTATAATTTTTATATTTTATAAATTGTTTAAGATAGAGATAAATTAATATGAAAAATTTTAAATATTTTAAAACAGATGGAATACGTGGAAAAGTGGGAAAAAAACCAATTACTCCAGATTTTATGTTAAAATTAGGACAAATTATTGGAACTATTTTGGGTGAATATAAAAAAAAATTGTTATTGGAAGAGATACCCGTGTTTCAGGATGTATGCTACAGTATTGCTTAGAATTTGGGATTCTATCAAAAGGAATTTCTACTTTATTAGCCGGTTGTATACCTACATCTGCAATTGCATATTTGACAAAATCTTTAAATGCTTCAGCAGGAATTATTATTTCAGCATCTCATAATGCTTTTGAAGATAATGGAATAAAAATATTTTTTAAGAATGGAACTAAAATAACTAGAGATATAGAAATTTTAATTGAAAAAAAATTAAATGATCCTTTGTATGATTCTTCTTATGTAAAAAATTTTGGATTTTCTAAAAAATTGAGTAATGCTCGAAAAAAATATATTAATTTTTGTAAAAATACTTTTCCTGGAAATATAAATTTATCAAAGCTTACTATTGTATTAGATTGTGCTAACGGATCAACTTATAATATAGCACCTAAAATTTTTCAAGATTTAGGAGCAAAGGTAATAACTTCTTCTATTTACCCAAATGGAATTAATATTAATAAAAATTCAGGATCTACTAATACTATTCAATTAAAAAAATTAGTTATTTCAAATAAAGCTGATATCGGATTAGCATTTGATGGTGATGGAGATCGTGTGATCATGATAGATCACTTAGGAAATGAAGTAAATGGAGATCAAATTATTTATATAATTGCAAAACAATATTTAAAAAATAATAAGTTAAATGGTGGAGTTGTAGGTACTTTAATGACTAATATGGGTATTATTCTTGGTTTTAAAAAAATTGGAATACCATTCTTTGCAACACAAATAGGAGATCGTTATATATATAAAAAAATTAAAGAAAAAAACTGGATGCTTGGTGCTGAACAATCAGGACATATTATTTTATTAGATAAACATTCTACTGGTGATGGAATTATAGCTAGTTTACAAGTATTATCAAATATGATTGAAAATAATGCATCTTTATACTTTTTATCTAATCAAGTAATGTTATTTCCTCAAATATTATTAAATGTTTTTTTAAAAAATGATCAAAATTTTGAAAAAAATGTAAAATTTAAGTCTGTTCTTGAAAAATCAAAAAATATTTTAGGAAAGACTGGTCGTATTTTTATTCGTAAATCTGGAACTGAACCTTATCTTCGTATTATGATAGAAGATCAAGATTATAATAAGATAAAAAAAATAGCCAATACAATTTCAAATATAATTAAGTTAATTTAATAAACATATAAAATATTTAGTTTTAAGTATGACTAACTTGAAAATATTTATATGTATAAATTTTAATGAAATTTGTACTAAAATAGTAATTATTTTATTTTTACGTAAAAAAAGGAAAATTATTTTTTATGTATTTATTTTTTTTGGTTTTTTTAATTTTTATTTCTATTTGTTTAAATTTTTTAATTTTATTGCAACCAGGAAAAGGTGTAAGTGATATCATACATTCAAATACATTGACTAATATTAAATTATTTAATAGTTTTCGAAGTAATAGTTTTGCAACAAATATTATTGGGTTATGTGCTTGTTTTTTTTTAATCATTAGTCTTATTTTGTGTAATATTAACGATAAAAAAATAAATTCAAGTTTATTTGAAGATCATCATAATAATATTTTAAATAAAAAAAAATTAAATTTCAAAAAAAATAAAATATTAAATTCTGAAATACCTCATTAAATTTAAATTTTTTAGTTTTTAAAATTATTTGGATTATAATAATAAATATCATATACCGAGATGGTGAAATTGGTAGACACGCTATCTTGAGGGGATAGTGCCGCAAGGCATATGGGTTCAAGTCCCATTCTCGGTACTATTTTTTAAAATAAAAATATTTTATATTGATATTCACTAATATATTGTATTTAGTATTATGAATAGGGTGGTATTACCTAAAACCCCGAATTTTCGGGGTTTTTTATTAGAATATTTAAAAATATTTATTCAGAGGTTGACTAAGATGAATAAAGAAATCTTAGCTGTTGTAGAAGCTGTTTCTAATGAAAAATCACTGCCACGTGAAAAAATTTTTGAAGCTTTAGAAGTTGCGTTAGCAACAGCTACAAAGAAAAAACATGAACAAGAAATTGATGTTCGAGTTAGTATTAACCGTAAAACTGGTAATTTTAGCACTTTTAGACGATGGATGGTAGTGGACATTGTAAATCATCCAACAAAAGAAATTACTTTAGCAGCAGCTTGCTTTGAAGGTGATAAGGTTGAGATCAATGATTATATAGAAGATAAAATTGATTCTGTTAATTTTGATAGAATTACAACACAAACTGCTAAACAAGTAATTGTTCAAAAAGTCCGTGAAGCAGAACGTGCTATGTTAGTCGATCAATTTCGAAAATATATTGGACAAATTATTACTGGTATTGTAAAAAAAATTAATAGAGAAAATCTTACATTAGACTTGGGAAACAATGCTGAAGCTATTATTTTAAAAGAAGGTATGTTGCCTCGAGAAAATTTTCGTCCTGGAGATCGTATTCGTGGTATTTTATACGGAGTATATCCTGAAGCTCGTGGTGCTCAATTATTTATGAGTCGTTCAAAAACTGAAATGCTGATAGAGTTATTTCGTATAGAAGTGCCTGAAATTGGCGAAGAAATTATTGAAATTAAAGCAGCTGCACGTGATCCTGGATCTCGTGCTAAAATTGCAGTGAAAACTAATGATAAACGAATTGATCCAGTAGGTGCATGTGTAGGAATGCGAGGTGCACGAGTACAGGCAGTATCTAGTGAATTATGTGGAGAACGTATTGATATTATTTTATGGGATGATAATCCAGCTCAATTTGTTATTAACGCAATGGCCCCTGCAGATGTTATGTCTATTATAGTCGATGAAGATCATCATACAATGGATATTGCTGTGGATTCAAATAATTTAGCTCAAGCTATTGGTAGAAATGGTCAAAATGTTCGTTTAGCTTCTCAAATTAGTGGTTGGGAATTAAATGTGATGACTACAGAAGATTTACGAATAAAACATAAAGAGGAAGCATTTGCTGCTTTTAATATTTTTAAAAAATACTTAAATGTTAATGAAAAAATTATTACAATTTTAGTGAAAGAAGGCTTTTCTTCTCTCGAAGAATTAGCTTATATACCAATTGATGAATTATTGTCAATTAATCTTTTAACTGCAGAAGAAGTAAAAATAGTTCGAGAGTGCGCAAAAAATGGATTACGTCTCATTGAATTAGATCGAAAAAAAATGATAAATAAAAAGCAAATAGAAAAAAAACTTTTAGACATACAAGGGATGAATGAAACATTGGCATTAAAACTAGCCGAAAAAAATATATTTACTTTAGAAGAATTAGCGAATCAAGGAGTAGATGATTTAACTGATATTGAAAATCTTAATTCTAAAGAAGCAGGTGTATTAATTATGACTGCTCGTAATATTTGTTGGTTTGATAGTAAAGTCTAATAATAGGAAAATAGTATGATTGATATGAGTTTAAAAGTGTTATCTAATGAAATTAAAATATCAGTACAAGAATTAATAAAAAACTTTTCCGAAATTGGAATTTTAAAAAATGAAAATGATTTTATTAATGTTTCAGAAAAGAAATTTTTATTAAAACATCTAAGAAAAAAACAAAATGTTTCTGAAAATACTTTTATTCTACAAAGAAAAACTCGTAGTACTTTAAATGTTTCTTTAGCTGGAGGTAAAAATAAATCTGTTCAAGTAGAAATTAGAAAAAAAAGAACATACACTAAAAATAGTGTACCAGAAGTTCAAAATTTATTAAAAGACAAAATATTACTACAAAATAAAGAAAAAAAAATTTTAAAACTTTTTCCAAAAAAGGTTATAAAAGAAAAAATTTTTAAAGAAGATATTCATCCTTTAGACAAGAATAAATCTAATAAAGATTCTATAAATAAATTAAATCGATTAAAAAGTTCTAATATTCTTAAAAAAAATGAAAAAAATAAAGTTTTAAAAAAAAATATAGATTCAAATAAGTATACTTTCAGTGTAAAGAAAACAACAAAAGAAAATTTAGAAAATAAAAAATTCAAAGAAGAAACAAAAGATTATCATTTAACTACATTTTTTCATACTCGAAATATAGGAGATGATGAAATTCACAATGAAAATGAAAAAAATAAAAGAAATTATAATCGAAATTTGAAAAATCAGCGTCAAAAGAAAAACAATAAACAAAATATTAATATAAAAAATAAAAAAGAAGAAACTCGAATTGCGAAAAATAAAAAAAATATTAAACAAAAAAATCAATCTATTTTATTACAACAAGTTTTTAAAAAACCCGAATCTTCTATCAATAGAGATGTAATTATTAATAGCACTATTACAGTGTCTGATTTAGCTAATAAAATGGCGGTAAAAAGCTCTGAAGTTATCAAAAATATGATGAATATGGGTATAATAGGAACAATTAATCATGTTCTAGATCAAGATACTGCACAGTTAATTGCAGAAGAAATGGGTCATAAAGTTATTTTATATAAAGAAAATGAACTAGAAGAGTCAATAATGAAAGATCGTGATTTAGGTAATTCAACCTCGATTATAAGATCCCCAGTAGTGACTATTATGGGGCATGTAGATCACGGTAAAACATCATTATTAGATTATATTCGTTCTACAAAAATAGCATTTAACGAAGCCGGCGGTATTACTCAAAATATTGGTGCTTATCATGTGAAAACAGATTTAGGGTCAATTACTTTTTTAGATACTCCAGGTCATTCTGCTTTTACTGGAATGCGTTCTCGTGGAGTAAAAATAACTGATATTGTTATATTAGTAGTTGCAGCTGATGATGGAGTAAAACCACAAACTATTGAAGCTATTCAACACGCAAAAGAAGCTAATGTTCCAATTATTGTAGCTATCAATAAAGTAGACAAAATAGATTCGGATATAAATCAAATCAAAAATGATTTAACAAAACACAATGTTGTTGCAGAAGAATGGGGTGGTGAAAATATTTTTGTTTCTATATCAGCAAAAACTGGAGAAGGTATAGATTCATTATTAAATGCAATCTTATTACAAGCAGAAATGTTAGAACTTAAAGCAATATCTACAGGAATGGCAGAAGGTGTTGTAATCGAATCTTTTCTTGATAAGGGTCGAGGAGCAATAGCAACTGTATTAGTTCAAAAAGGGAATTTAAAAAAAGGAGATGTAATACTATGTGGTTTAGAATATGGTCGGATTAAATCGTTACGTAATGAAACTGGGAAATTTTTAAAACATGCAGGACCTTCTATTCCTGTAGAAGTTTTAGGTTTATCTAAAGTTCCTTTCGCTGGAGATCAAGTAACTGTAGTTCGTGATGAAAAAAAAGCCAAAGAAGTTGCATGTTATCGAAAAAATAAATCCCGTGAATTGAAATTATCTAATCAAAATAGATCAAGTTTAGAAAATATGTTTGATAATATTAAAAAGTCTAATTGTTCAGAATTAAAAGTTATTATTAAATCTGATGTGCAAGGGTCTTTAGAAGCTATTTCTGGCGCTTTGTTAAAATTATCTACTAATGAAGTAAAAATTAATATCATAGGTTTAGGTATAGGTGGAATCACAGAAACAGATGCTTCATTAGCATTAGCATCTAATGCTATTATTTTAGGATTCAATGTTCGAGCAGATGTTTCGGCTAAAAAAATAATTGAGACAGAACGTCTAGATCTTCGTTATTATTCTGTTATTTATGATTTAATTGATGAAGTAAAATCTGCTATGACAGGACTTTTATCTCCTGAATATAAACAAAATATTATTGGTCTGGCAGAAGTAAGAAACACGTTTAAATCACCTAAATTTGGATTAATTGCAGGATGTATGGTAATTAACGGTATTATTAAAAAAAATAATCCAATTCGTTTGTTAAGAGATCATATAGTAATCTATGAAGGTGAATTGGAATCTTTACGTCGTTTTAAAGAAGATGTAAATGAAATACGAAACGGAATGGAATGTGGTATTGGCATAAAAAATTTTAATGATATAAAGATTGGAGATAATATAGAAGTTTTTGAAGTAAAAGAAGTAAAAAGAATATTATAAATTAACATTTATAGATAAATTTATGTTTTTAAATACATATAAAATATTGGTAATAAAAACATGGAAAAATCATTTAGTCGATCTTCTAAAATAGCCCAAGAATTGCAAAAAAATATTGCAATTATTATACAGTGTTTACTTAAAGATCCACGTTTTAGAATAATTATTACAATATCTGAAGTTATTGTATCTAAAGATTTATCTTATGCTCAAGTATTTATTAGTTTTTTAGAAATAAATAATAATGTAAGTATAGAAAAACTATTAACTTTGTTAAATAAAGCATCTGGTTATATTCGTAAACTATTATGTAAAAAATTAAAATTGAGAATTATACCAAACATTGTTTTTTATTATGACGATTCTTTTATAAAGGGTAATAGAATTTCTTTATTATTAAATAAATTGACGAAAAAAACGTTATTTAATAAAGGATAGTTTAATGTTTTTGTATAAAAAACGTGATATTAATGGATTTTTATTAATAGATAAACCTATAGGCATTTCTTCTAATAACACATTACAGCAAGTAAAAAGTATTTTTAAAGCTAGAAAAGCAGGTTATATTGGCACTTTAGATCCCTTAGCTTCAGGAATGCTGCCAGTTTGTTTTGGAGAAAGTACAAAATTTTCTTGTTATTTAAATAACTCTGATAAAAAATACAATGTTATTGCTAAATTAGGTGAAAAAACATCTACGTTTGATTCTGATGGCATTATTATAAAAAAAAGAACAATTTCATTTACACATATTGAATTAGATAAGGCTTTAAAAGAATTAACAGGTTCAGTTAATCAAATACCTTCAATGTATTCAGCAATCAAGTATAACGGTATTCCTTTATATAGATATGCAAGACAAGGATTAAATATTCCACGTAATATACGACATATTAAAATATATAAACTGAACCTTATTGAGCAAAAAAATAATTTAATTGAATTAAATGTACACTGCTCAAAAGGAACATATATCAGAACACTTATTGATGATTTAGGAGAAAAATTAGGTTGCGGTGCTCATGTTGTTTTTTTACGTCGTATACAAGTAGGATTACTTTCTTGTTCTAAATTAGTTACAATATCTTATTTAAAAGAATTATCAAACAAAGATAATATTAAAAAATTAGATAGTTTATTAATGCCTATTGATACTCCTATTTATTTTTTACCAAAAGTATATCTTTCTAATAAAGAATCTTTTGAGTTTAAATTAGGAAAGAAAGTTAATTTTAAATCTGATATTAAGAATAGTTTAGTACGTGTTTTAGAAAACGAAAAAAAAGTATTTCTTGGATTAGGAAAAATTTATACTGAAGAAATATTAGTTCCATATCGATTAATTTCTATGTGTACTAATTAAGTTATTTTCTATTCAATTTAAGAGTAGCATGATATTATTTTTAAATAATTTTACTAAAATATTAGTTTAATATAATTAAAAATATATGAGGTATTCAATGTCTCTTAGTACAAATAAAACAAAAGAAAACATTTTAAAATATGGAAAAAATGATAAAGATAGTGGAAATACTGAAGTTCAAGTTGCATTATTAACACATCAAATTAATCATCTGCAATTACATTTTTCTCAACATAAAAAAGATCATTCAAGTCGTAGAGGCTTGTTAAATATGGTCTCTAAACGTCGTAAATTATTAAATTATTTAAAGAAAAAAAATATATCTCGTTATAGTACATTGATTGAAAATTTAAATTTAAGACGGTAAATAGTTTTTTATATTATAAAATGAAGAAAATATTTTAATTTTTTTTGATCATCTTATTAGATGTAAAGTTTTTTTAAAGGGCTTGATTAGCCCTTTTTTTACAGTCTTATTAAAATATTTCTATTAATAAAACAATAAAATAAATTTTTTATTATTAAAAATAAATATTTAATTCATAAATAATTTTTATAAAATATATTGATTTTTTTATTTTTTTAAATCAATTAATTTATAATTAAAAAAAATTAATTTTATATTAAGGATATTATTTTGCTGAATCCCATTGTACGAAAATTTCAATATGGCCAACATACAATTACATTAGAAACAGGTATAATGGCAAGGCAAGCAACATCCGCTGTGATGGCTAGTATGGATGATACTGCTGTTTTTGTTACTGTTGTTGGGGATAAAACAACTCATCCTGGGCAAAAATTTTTTCCTCTTACAGTCAATTATCAGGAAAGAACATATGCTGTTGGCAGAATACCTGGAGGTTTTTTTAGAAGAGAGGGTCGTCCAAGTGAAAGCGAGATATTAACTGCTCGGTTAATTGATAGACCAATCCGACCTTTATTTCCTAAAGGATTTTTTAACGAAATTCAAATTATTGCTACGGTAGTTTCAGTTAATCCACAAATTAATCCTGATATAATTTCCATTATTGGTGCTTCAGCAGCATTAAGTTTATCTGGTATTCCATTTTATGGTCCAGTAGGAGCTGCTAGAGTAGGTTTAATTAACAATCAATATATTTTAAACCCAACTACTGAAGAAATGAAATCTAGTTTTTTAGACCTTGTTATATCTGGAACTCAAAATGCTGTTTTAATGGTAGAAGCAGAATCAAAAATATTAAGTGAAGAAAAAGTGCTTGGAGCAATTATTTTTGGCCATCAACAGCAACAAGTAGTTATTAATAATATTCGTTCTTTGTCAAATGAAGCTAGTAAATTACCTTGGGCTATATCTTATCCTGAAATAAATGCTACGTTAGAATCTAAACTTATAAAATTAATTGAAAAAGATATAAGTAATGCTTATTTAATATTTAATAAACAAGAAAGATATGAAAAGTTGAATTTTATAAAAGATCATACAATTAAATTACTTTTAAATGAAAATGCAAATATTGATATAAGTGAAATTGATGAAATTTTTCAAAAAATTGAAAAAAATATAGTTCGAAAACGTATATTAAATAATGAAAATCGTATTGATGGTAGAGAAAAAGATATGATTCGTGCATTAGATATTAGAACAGGTGTTTTACCTCGTACACATGGTTCTGCTTTGTTTACTCGTGGTGAAACACAATCTTTAGTTTCTGTTACTTTAGGAACATCTAGAGATGCACAAAATTTAGATGAATTATTAGGTGATAAAACAGATAATTTTTTATTTCATTATAATTTTCCACCTTATTCTGTAGGAGAAATAGGAATAGTTGGATCACCTAAAAGAAGAGAAATTGGACATGGTCGTTTAGCTAAAAGAAGTCTTTTAGCGGTAATGCCTAAAATTGATGAATTTCCATATACAATTAGAATTGTTTCTGAAATAACTGAATCCAATGGTTCTTCTTCTATGGCTTCTGTGTGTGGTGCATCATTAGCTTTAATGGATGCTGGAGTTCCAATAACATCTGCTGTAGCTGGAATATCTATGGGTTTAGTAAAAGAAGGTGACCATTATGTACTACTTTCAGATATTTTAGGCGACGAAGATCATTTGGGAGATATGGATTTTAAAGTATCTGGAACTAAAGAGGGTATTACAGCTTTGCAAATGGATATCAAAATAGAAGGTATAACTAATGAAATTATGCATATTGCTTTAAATAAAGCTAAATCTGCTAGATTACATATTTTGAATGTTATGCAGCAAGCCTTAAGCAAACCTAGAAAAGAAATTTCTGAATTTGCACCTAGAATTCATACAATTAAAATTAATCCCGAGAAAATTAAAGATGTAATAGGAAAAGGAGGTTCTGTAATTCGAATGTTAACAGAAGAAACAGGAACTATAATTGAAATTGAAGATGATGGTACAGTAAAAATATCTGCTGCAATTGGAGAAAAAGCAAAAAATGCAATTCGTAGAATTGAAGAAATTACTGCGGAAATTGAAGTTGGACGTATTTATTCAGGAAAAGTAACGAGAATTGTTGATTTTGGTGCTTTTATTGCAATAGGATTTGGAAAAGAAGGATTAGTACATATTTCTCAAATTTCTGATAAAAGAGTAGAAAAAGTTTCGGATCATTTAAAATTAGATCAAATTATACCTGTAAAAGTATTAGAAATTGATCGACAAGGTCGTTTAAGACTTAGTATTAAAGAAGTAAAAGATTCTATTGTATCTAATAAACCTATAAATAATATTTTTATCTGATATAATTGTTTTTAAATATTTTTAAATAAATTATTTAATTTTAATAAAATATAATTTTTTTAAAAATACCATATATATAAGTAACAATGTTATTATTCATTTTAGTTTATTTTTCTTATCTAACAAATAGATACTTGATTTTTTAAAATTTTTAATTAGTTGCTAATGTTATATTTTATAAATCATTAGCAATCAATATTATTTATTTTATATTCTATTTATTAGATCATTTAATCGGAGCCGGTTCACACTTTTCAATGAGAATAAATAATATATATATTTTCATCATGAGCTATGTAGACTGGCCACTGTAACTTAAAAGGCATATCTATTGCATGACTCATACTGAAAAAACATTTTCTTTTCTTGGTTTAAATCCTTTTATTATTCAATCATTAGATGAAATGGGATATGTCAAACCATCTCCTATTCAAGCAGCTTGTATTCCATTGCTTTTACAGGGTAAAGACGTATTAGGTATGGCGCAAACTGGAAGTGGAAAAACAGCAGCTTTTTCACTGCCATTATTGCATAATTTAAAAATTAATTTAAAAGCACCCCAAATTTTGGTGTTAGCGCCTACAAGAGAATTAGCTGTACAAGTTGCTGAAGCTTTTTCAGTATTTTCTAAATATATAGTAGGGGTACATGTATTACCTTTATATGGAGGTCAAAGGTATGAATTGCAATTACGAGCGTTGAAACAAGGACCTCAAATTGTTGTAGGTACTCCAGGACGTTTATTAGATCATTTAAAAAGAGGAACTCTTAATCTTTCAAATTTACATGCATTAGTTTTAGATGAAGCAGATGAAATGTTAAGAATGGGTTTTATAGAAGATGTAGAAACAATTATGTCACAAATACCAAAAGAACATCAAACTGCTTTATTTTCAGCAACAATGCCAGAAGTAATACGACGTATTTCTAAGAGATTTATGAAAAATCCTAAAGAAATAAAAATTAAATCTAATATAACTACACGTCCTGATATTAAACAAAGTTATTGGATGGTATATGGTAGAAAAACAGATGCTTTAATTCGTTTTTTAGAAGTAGAAGAATTTTCAGCTACAATTATTTTTGTAAAAACAAAAAATGCTACTTTAGAAGTTTCTGAAGCGTTAGAACGACATGGATATAATAGTGCGGCATTAAACGGAGATATGAATCAAGCATTACGTGAACAAACATTAGAACGTTTAAAAAATGGTAGATTAGATATTTTAATTGCTACAGATGTTGCAGCTCGTGGTTTAGATGTTGATAGAATTAGTTTTGTAATTAATTATGATATTCCGATGGACTCTGAATCTTATGTACATCGTATCGGGCGTACAGGACGAGCAGGACGAGCAGGACGAGCATTATTATTTGTTGAAAATCGTGAGCGTCGATTGTTACGTAATATCGAGCGTACAATTAATCAATCTATTCCTGAAATACAATTACCAAAAATTGAATTATTATGTGAAAAACGTCTTCAACAATTTGCAAAAAAAGTACAGCAACAACTTGAAAGTAGAGATTTAGATGAATATATAGCTTTATTAGATAAATTATATTCTTCTGATGATTTAGATATTAAAACTCTTGCAGCAGCTTTATTAAAGATGGCTCAAGGAGGTCGTCCTTTGATTATTAAAAAAGATTTATTAAAACGTCCTTCTAGAGAAACTTTGTATAAAGATGATCGTAGACGTGAAGATATTCGAAACAATCGATATCGTCGAGATCGAAAAGAAATTAAAGATATAGATTTATATCGTATTGAAATTGGTCGTAATGATGGAGTTGAAGTTCGACATATAGTTGGTGCTATTGCTAATGAAGGAAATATAAATAGTCGTAATATTGGAAATATAAAATTATTTTCTTCATATTCTATTATTGAATTACCTAAAGGTTTATCTAAAGAATTATTACAACATCTTACAAAAACTAGAATTTTAAATAAACCAATAAATATAAAATTATTACGAGATTCTAAATATTATCAAAATAAATCATATAATCGATCTTTTTTAAATAAAGATACAAATACTAATCGTCGTTTTTCTGAAAATCGTGTAACTAAATCTTATTCTAATAAAAATGAAATAAAACCATCTTTCTCCCGTCGTAAAAATATTTAATTTTTTATGCCGCTTCGCGGCATATTGAATATTAATAAATAGTTAAAAAATTAATGGTTATTTTTTTTATATGCAATAGCTTCCATTTCAATTTTAACATTTTTTGGTAATGCTTGTACTTCTACACAAGACCTTGTAGGAAAATTAGATTTATTTTTTAAAAAAAAATTTTTATATATTTCATTAATTATTTGAATTTTTTTTAAGTCAATAGTAAAAATTGTTATTTTAATAATATCATTTACTTGATATTTTGATTCTTTCAGAATATATTTTATATTTTTTAATACCATATATGTTTGTTCATCAATACTTTCTGGTATCATTCCAGAGTTTGTATCAATTGGTATTTGACCAGATGTGATTAAAAAATTGTTAAATTGTATAGCTTGCGAATATGGTCCAATAGGTTGAGGCGCATTTTTTGTATTAATAATATTCATATACCACCATTATTTTAATAAAATTTTATAAATAAATTTTCTATGATAAAACTATATTTTTAGAAAATTCTTTTTCGCAGTATTGACATTTTAAATTCATATTTTTATCTAATTTTTTTATAAAAATAAAGCTAGAATTTATACAGTTATCATGACTAATACAGTTACTATTTGGACAAATTAAAATACGATCTATTTTTTTAGGTAATGTTGGAAATATTTTTCCTACTAAATTATATTGATCAATATAATTAACTGTAGCACAAGGTGCATAAACAGCTAATTGATTAATTTGATCTTCACTTAAAAAAGTATTTTCAATTTTGATAATATCTTTTTTACCTAATTTTTTAGAAGGCAAATTTAAACCAATAGTAATTCTTTTTTCTGTTTCTGTAAATCTGAATAAAGATAGTAGTTTAAAACCTATTTGAGATGGAATGTGATCAATTACACTACCACATTTGATAGCTTCCACTTGGAGCTTGTTTATTTGCATATTTTTCTTATTTAAAATGTTTTTCTACCAGTACTAGTGATAGTATTGCTTGGCGTGCGTAAATGCCATTTGCTGCTTGTTTAAAATACCAAGCATAAGGTGTATAATCAACAGCATAATCAATTTCATCTATACGAGGAAGAGGATGTAATATTTTTAAATTACTACGAGCATTTTTTAAAGTTTTAGTATTTAATATAAATTTTGATTTAGCATTTGCGTATTCGGTAGATTCAAGCCTTTCTTTTTGAACACGTGTCATATAAAGAATATCAATTTCAGAAATAATTTCTTCTATATTTTGACATCTTGTCCAGCTAATTTTTTTTTCCAAAAGCATATCATTAATATAATTTGGCATGGTTAAAGCATCAGGTGAAATAAAAAAAAACTTATTTTTTTTATATTTAGCTAATGCTTGTGTTAAAGAATGTACAGTTCTTCCGTATTTTAAATCACCTACCATTGCAATATTTAAATTATTAAGTCGATATTGTGTTTCTTTAATAGTAAATAGATCTAAAAGTGTTTGAGTTGGATGTTGATTGGACCCATCTCCAGCATTAAATATAGGTATACTATTAGAAAATTCAGTAGCTAAACGAGCCGATCCTTCTTGAGGATGTCGAATAATAATAGCATCTACATATGAACTAATTACTGAAATAGTATCTGCTAGTGATTCTCCTTTTTTTGATAAAGATATATTATTTCCATCAGAAAAACCTATTATTGAAGCACCTAATCGATAAATTGCAGTTTCAAAAGATAAGCGTGTTCGAGTAGATGCTTCAAAAAAACAGCTAGCAATAATTTTATTTTTTAATAAGTTAGGTTCTGGTTTTTTTTTTAAAATAGCAGATTTTTTTAAAACTAATTCTAGTTCATCACGTTTAAGATCATTTATTGAAATTATATTTTTTTTATATAGAGAGTTTCTCAACTTCTAAATTCCTTGATTATGGATTAAAAAAGTAGTTAGGGTTATTTTTTATAAAAAAGATGAGAAACAGTAAATAAATAATTTTTTATAAATTACATATTTTATTTTAAAAGTTAATATTTTTCACAAGACTGGATATAAGAATAGCTTTTATAGTATGCAATCTGTTTTCTGCTTGTTCAAAAATAATTTCTTGATTTTTTTGAAAAATACTATCTGTAATTTCTACACCATCTTGTAAATTATGTTCTTTTAACATTGATTTTACTATAATATTTTTTTGATCATGTAGTGCTGGAAGACAATGTAATACTTTTACAGAAGGATTATTAGTCATATCTATCATGTTTTGGTTTACTTGATAATTTTTCAATAATTTTATTTTTTCTTTCCATGTATTTTCTGATTCTCCCATAGAAACCCAAATATCTGTATAAATAAAGTCTACATTTTTTATACCTTCTTTTATGTTTTCAGTACATATTATTTGTCTTTTATTTTTCTTTGCTTTTTCTTGGCATAAATTTAAAATATTTTCTTCAGGCCAATATTTTTTTGGAGAAATGAAACGTAGATCTATTCCTAAAATAGATGCAGCTTCTAATAAAGTATTTGCTATATTATTATGAGCATCACCAACATATGCGCATTTCATTTCAAAAAATTGTTTTTTTGGCAAAATTTCTTTCATTGTTAATAAATCTGCAATTATTTGAGTAGGATGAAATTTTTCAGTCAATCCATTCCATACAGGTACATTAGAATATTTTGCTAAAGTTTCTATTACATCATGATTATGACCTCTATATTCAATTCCATCATATAAACGGCACAGAACTTTTGCTGTATCTTCAATTGATTCTTTTGTTCCAAGATGAGTACTACCTGGTCCAAGATAAGTAACGTGTGCACCCTGATCAAATGCAGCAATTTCAAATGAGCATCTTGTACGGGTAGATTCTTTTTCAAAAATTAAAGCAATATTTTTTTTTTTCAATAACTGAATTTCTTGCTTGTTTTTTTTTATTTTTTTTAGTTTTTCAGATAATATGATAATATTTTTTAATTCTATATCAGAAAAATCTAATAATCTTAAAAAATTACGCTGATAAAGATAATTCATAACTTAAATTCTCTTAAAATTAGATGCAAATTTATACATAGAATATAAATAAAGATCAAAAAAAATTAAAATATAATTACAACTTAATATCAATAATATTATAGTATATAATATTTTATTATTTTAAAATTTTTTTATTTTGTTTTATTAAATGAAATTATTTATATATTATAAACTTGAAAAAAATAAAATTATAGAGATATATTATGAAATTTTTTATAGATAGTTTTGATTTATGTACAGAAAACACGGATTGTATCGTTGTTGGTGTTTTTAAATCTTGTCAGCTAACAAGTTCTGCTAATAATTTAGATCAATATAGTAATGGTTATATCAGTAAATTAATTAATCAAGGTGATATTGATGGAAAAATAGGAAACAACTTATTATTATATGATATTCCTAATATTATAGCTAAGAGAATATTATTAATAGGATGTGGAGATAAAAATAATTTTGGCGCATACTCTATTACTAAAATTATAGAAAAAACTATTCAAATGTTAAATAAGCGTTCTATTAAAAATGTTATTTTTTCTTTAACTGAATTAAATTTTTGTAAAAATAATATATATTGGTTTATTCGGAAAATAATTAGTACTATTAAAAAAGAATTTTTTAAAATAAATACTTTTTTTAAAAAGGATATTTACTTAAATTCCATTTCATTTAATATCATAGATAAAAATTTTTTTTCATCAGCACAAATTGCTTTAAAACATTCTCTTGCAATTGATTTAGGACTAACTGCTGCAAAAAAATTAAGCAATTTACCTCCTAATATTTGTAATCCATTATATTTATCTTTAAAATCAGAAAAATTATCTAAAAAATATAAGAATAATATTAACGTAACAACTATTGATATAAATCAAATGAAGAATTTAGGCATGCATGCTTATTTAGCAGTAGGTCAAGGATCTCAAAACAAACCATATATGTCTGTTATTCAATATTCTGGAAAAAATATTGTTAATAAAAAAGTAATTGTATTAATAGGAAAAGGATTAACATTTGATTCTGGAGGTATCTCTATAAAACCATCACAAAATATGCATGAAATGAAGTATGATATGTGTGGAGCTGCTGCTGTTTATGGAACTTTAATTATGGCTGCAGAATTAAATCTACCTTTAAATATTATAGGAGTTTTAGCGGGATGTGAAAATATGCCAGGAGGAAGTGCTTTTAGACCTGGAGATGTTTTAAAGACTATGTCTGGTAAAACAGTAGAAGTATTAAATACAGATGCTGAAGGACGTCTAGTTTTATGTGATGTTTTAAAATATATAGAACGTTTCTCACCTAGTATAGTTATTGATATTGCTACTTTAACTGGAGCATGTGTTATAGCCTTGGGACATTATGCTACTGGTTTATTTTCAAATAATGAAGATTTAGTTCATGATTTAGAAAAAGCTTCTCAACAAACAAATGATAAAATTTGGCGATTACCTTTATTTGAAGAATATGAAAAAGATATAAATTCTAATATTGCTGATTTTTCAAATGTTGGAAATGGAAAAGCTGGAGCAATAACAGCTGCTTGTTTTTTATCAAAATTTACAAAAAAATATCATTGGGCACATTTAGATATTGCTGGAACTGCTTGGGAATCTGGAATAAATAAAGGATCAACAGGGCGTCCTGTAGAACTTTTATCTCAATTTTTATTAAATATATCAAATTATACTAAATATTAAAGAATAAAAAGATATTTACATTCAATTAGCAACATTACCTTTTTAATAGAAAATGATTAAATAAAATGGACAAAACTTATAACCCTAAAGACATTGAAGAACCTTTGTATAATTTTTGGGAAAAAAACGGATATTTTAAACCTAATAATGATTCAACTAAAACATCGTTTTGTATCATGATGCCTCCTCCTAATATTACTGGAAATTTACATATGGGGCATGCATTTCAACAAACTATTATGGATATATTAATTCGTTATCATAGAATGCAGGGAAAAAATACATTATGGCAAGTTGGAACAGATCATGCTGGAATAGCAACACAAATTTTAGTTGAACGTCAAATATATCTTGAAGAGCATAAAACTAAAAAAGATTATAGTAGAAATGATTTTATCAAAAAGATATGGTCATGGAAAAATAAATATAATTTAATTGTTACAAAACAAATGCGACGTTTAGGTAATTCTGTCGATTGGGATCGTGAAAAATTTACTTTAGATCCTGATATTTGTAACTCTGTTAAAGAAGCTTTTATTATTTTTTATAAAAATAATTTAATATATCAAAAAAAAAGATTAGTACATTGGGATTCAAAATTAGAAACAGTTATTTCAGATTTAGAAGTAGAACATCGTTTAATAAAAAGTAAAAAATGGTTTATTCGATATCCTATTATTTGTGATAAAAAAAAAAATAACAATCTAATTAAATATTTAATAGTTTCTACAACTAGGCCTGAAACTTTGCTAGGAGATACAGCTTTAGCCGTTAATCCACAAGATAAAAATTATAGTAAGTTTATCGGTCAATTTGTTATATGTCCTTTAGTTAATAGAATTATACCTATTATTGGAGATCAATATGCTGATATAAAAAAAGGAACAGGTTGTGTAAAAATTACACCAGCACATGATTTTAATGATTATAAAGTTGGATTTCGTCATAAGTTACCAATGATTAATGTTTTTACTTTTAATGGAAAAATTAAAACTCATTTTGATGTTTATGATTATAAAGGTCGAACTTCTAAGATATATAATTTATTAGTTCCGAGTAAATTTCAAAATTTAGATATTATTTCTGCAAGAGTAAAAGTAATTGAAGAAATAAAAAAAATAGGACTTCTAGAAAAAGTCGAGGAATGTGATATTCTTACACCTCATGGTGATAGAAGTGGTGTTATAATCCAGCCTATGTTAACCAATCAATGGTATTTAAAAACGTCAAAATTAGCTAATTTAGCTATTTCTGCAGTTAAAGATAAAAGAATTAATTTCATTCCATCACAATATAAAACTATGTATTTATCTTGGATGAACAATATCGAAGACTGGTGTATTTCACGTCAATTATGGTGGGGACACCGTATTCCAGTTTGGTATGATCATAAAAAAAATATATATGTTGGATATAGTGAAAATGAAATACGAAAAGAATATAAGATAGCAAATAATATAGAATTAATTCAAGATGAAGATGTTTTAGATACTTGGTTTTCTTCTGGATTATGGACTTTCTCTACATTAGGATGGCCTAAAAAAACAGAATTTTTAAAAATTTTTCATTCGACTAACGTATTAGTTAGTGGTTTTGATATTATTTTTTTCTGGATTGCTAGAATGATTATGTTAACTATGTATCTTGTTAAAGACAATTTTGGTATATCTCAGGTTCCTTTTAAAAATGTTTATATTACAGGTTTAATACGTGATGAAGAAGGTCAAAAAATGTCAAAATCAAAAGGAAATGTAATTGATCCTTTAGATATGATAGATGGTATTTCATTAAATAATTTAATTAAAAAAAGAACAAGTGATTTATTACAACCACAATTATTCGATCAAATTAAAAAACGTACTATAAATCAATTTCCCAATGGAATTAGTCCAACGGGTACAGATGCACTACGTTTTACATTTTGTGCTTTAGCTTCTAATACACGTGATATAAAATGGGATATGAGTAGATTGAAAGGATATCGAAACTTTTGTAATAAGCTTTGGAATGCTAGCCGATTTGTTTTAATTCATACAAAAGATCATGTTTTTTTTCATTTTAAAATCAATAATAACATGTTATTTATAAATAAATGGATTTTAATAGAGTTTAATAACATAGTAAAATCATATAGAAATTCATTAGATAACTATCGGTTTGATATTGCAGCGAATATTTTATATGATTTTACTTGGAATAATTTTTGTGATTGGTATTTAGAATTTGCTAAATTAATTATAAAATTTGGTTCGTCTCAAGATATACATGCGACTAAAAATATTTTGATTTACGTTTTGGAAAAACTTTTAAAATTATTACATCCAATTATTCCTTTTATTACTGAAAGTATTTGGCAACGTATAAAAAAAATTAAAAATATTAAAGAAAAAACCATTATGCTTCAGCCTTTTCCAAAATATAATAATTCATTTTTTAATGAAAATATTTTATTTCATATGAGCTGGATTAAAAAAATAATAATTTTTTTAAGAAATATTAGAGCTGAAATGAATATTAGTTCTAAAAAACTTTTATCATTGTTCTTAAAAAATATTTCTTTTGATCAAGAAAAAATTATTCAAAAAAATTTATTGTTATTACGAAATATAGCTCATTTAGATAAAATTGAAATTGTATCTAAAGAATATAAGGAGCCTTTGTTGTCTATAAAAAAAATAATTGACGGAGTAGAAATTTTAATTCCTTTACTTAAAGTAATAGATAAAAAAATTGAATTAAAAAGATTAAATAAAGAAATAAAGAACATAAAATTAAAAATATCATATATAGAAGAAAAAACTTTAAATAAAGATTTTTTACATTATGCACCTAAACATATTATAACAAAAGAAAAAGAAAAACTAAAAGATTTAAATGAAATATATTTAAAATTATCTCATCAAATAGAAATTTTTAATAATGCATTTAATGAAAATTAATAATAATTGAGTACCATATTTATTTTTAAAATAGTGTGAGTTTATCATGTCGATTTTACATAATTGTATTTCTAAAAAAGAATTAAAAAATCATATACTTTTAAATAGAAAACCTCGTTTAATTCTTTCTTTTTACAAGTATTTTTATATTAAAGAACCTAAAAATTTTAGAGATGAAATTTATAAAAATTTTTTTGAATATAATATATTAGGTAGAGTATATATATCTCATGAAGGAATAAATGCTCAAATTAGTATTCCTGTTAATATGTATTCAGTATTTAAAAAATTTTTATATCAATTTAATCCAGTATTAAATGGTTTACGAATTAATAAAACATTTAATATTAACAATACAAATGCATTTTGGATACTTTCTGTAAAACTTAAAAAATATATTGTTAATGATGGAATTAAAGATCCTTTATTTAAATTTAAAAATGTTGGAAAATATATTAATGCAGAACAAGTTAATTTAATGTTAAATAATAAAGATACAATATTTGTTGACATGAGAAATTCTTATGAATATAAAATAGGTCACTTTCCTAATGCTGTAGAAATTAAGAGTAAAACTTTTCGAGAACAATTAAAAAACGTAATAAAAGTTATGAACTATGATAAAAAGAAAAATATAGTAATGTATTGTACAGGTGGAATTCGTTGTGAAAAAGCAACATCTTGGATGATTTTTAATGGTTTTAAGAATATTTATCATATAGAAGGTGGAATAATTGGATATGTAAATGAAGCAAAGAAAAAAAGATTACCTATTTTATTTAAGGGTAGTAATTTTGTATTTGATAATCGTATGAGCGAAAAAATATCAAAAGATATCATGTCTGTTTGTAATCAATGTCGTCAACCTTCAGATAATTATGTAAATTGTGCTTTTAATTTATGTCATTTATTATTTATTCAATGTGGTAATTGTGCAATTAATTTTAAACATTGCTGTTCTTTAAATTGTATGAAATCTATATAATTTCTATAAAAGTAAAGAGCACATTAAATTTTCAATTAATTGTTTAAGTTTTTATTTATATTTTTCTAAATTTTCCCAACATATTAATTGTTTTTCTAGTTTTTTTTCTTCTAAATTTAATTTTTTTAATATAGGTAATTGATTAATAATATTTTTTTTAAAAAATTCAGGTTTATTGATTTCATCTTGTAAAATTTTAATATTTTTTTCTATATTTTCAATTTGATTTAATATTTTTTTTATTTCTTTTTTTAGTTGATTTTGATTTGATAAGTTTAATTTTTTATTTAAAGTGTATATATTTTTTTTATTTTTGTTTTTTTTAATTTCTTTTTCTGTTGGTTCTTTATATGCACCTAAATGTGTAGTAATTAATCCATTTCCTTTAAATAGCCAATATTTATTTACTGTATTTTGAATAAAATGTCTATCATGACTTACTATTAAAACAGTTCCGGAATATTGAATAATAATTTTTTCTAATAATTCTAATGTTTCTAAATCTAAGTCATTTGTTGGTTCGTCAAAAATTAACACATTATTTTTTTTTAAAAATAATTTAGCTAAAAGCAATCTATTGCATTCTCCACCAGATAAAGTTTTTACTAATCTTGCAAGATCATATGGTTTAAATAAGAATTTTTTTAAATATCCTACTAAATGTTGTTCTTTTCCATTAATTAATATTTTATCTTTACCTTCGTTAATATTATCTAAAATAGATTTGTTAGAATTTAAAATAGATCGATTTTGATCAAAATATGCTATCTTTAGTTGTTTTCCTGAATAAAAATCTCCTGTTTGAACTTGATTTTCTCCTATTAGTATTTTAATCATAGTACTTTTACCAGAACCATTTTTACCGATTAATCCTATTTTATCACCATGCTGTATTATTGAAGAAAAATTTTGAATAATAGTTTTGTTTTTTATACAAAAATTTATATTTTTTAACTTAAAAGCTATTTTTCCAGAATAATCTTTAATTTCATTAATTGTAATATTATTAAATTTTTCTACTTTTTTATAATTTTTATTCTCTTTTCTTAATATTTCTAAATTTCTTACTCTACCTTCATTTCTTGTAGTACGTGCTTTAATTCCTTTTTTAATCCAAATTTCTTCTTTTTCCAATTTTTGATCAAATAATTTTTTTTTAACTTTTTCAATAGAATTATTTTGATATTTTAATTTAATAAATTTTTTATAATCCCCTGGGAAAGATATTAATTTACCTCTATCAAGATCAATAATTCTTGTACAAACCTTTTCAATGAACCATCTATCATGTGATATAAAAACAATACTACCAGAAAATTTTTTTAAAAAATTTTCTAACCATTTAATTGTATTCATATCTAAATGATTAGTAGGTTCATCAAGTAATAATATATCAGGTTCATCTACTAAAGTTGCGCTTAATGCAATTTTTCTTAAAAATCCACCAGATACTTCTGAAAGTAAGGTATTTTTATTTAATTTTAATATGTCAATTATTTTTTCTATTTTTATAATTTCATTAGTATTAATTTTTTTAAACTTTTTTTTAATAAATTCAAAAATAGAAATATTTAAATAATTTAAATTTTCTTGTGCTAAATACGAAGTTTTAATATTTTTTCTATATGAAATAACACCTTTATCTAAGTCTTGTGTTTTATTAATTATTTTTAATAACGTTGATTTTCCAGCTCCATTTTTACCAGTCAAACAAATGCGTTCGTTTTTGTTTATATAAAAAGAAGCATTTTTTAGTATTTCTAAATTGCTAAATGATAATGAAGCATCTTTAATGCTAATTAAATTCATAGTTTTCTCATGTAAAATTTACTATATATGTTTTATTAACCAAGAATAATATTTTTTATTTAAAAAATCTTTTGATTGTACTAAATGGGTAATGTTTTTAACATATAATTGCATTTTATTAACTTCATCAAAATTAATTTGAAAATTATTTGTAGAACTTGAAAAAATAATATAACCATTTTTTCTTAAATTTTTTTTTAAACTGTTTATTAAATCAAGATAATCTTTTTTTAATTCAAAAATTTTTTTCATTTTTTTAGAATTTGAAAAAGTAGGTGGATTAAGAAATATTAGATCAAATGTTTGATAATTTGATTTAATCCACTCTAAACAATTTGATTGAATAAAAGAATGTTGTTTTCCAATTAAATTGTTAATTGACATATTTTTTATTGACCATTGTATATATGTTTTAGATATATCTATAGTTGTTGTAGTTTTAGCACCTCCCAATCCAGCATAAACACTAGCGCTGCCAGTATATGCAAATAAATTTAAAAAATCTTTTCCATAAGACATTGTATTAATAAGTTTTCTTATACGTCGATGTTCTAAAAATAATCCAGTGTCTAAATAATCAGTTAAATTTATTAATAATTTTGCATAATATTCTTGAACTATAAAAAATTTATTGCTATTAAAAAGTTTTTGATATTGTGATTTATTTTTTTGTTTTTTTCTGATTTTAAATACTATGTTATCTATTGGAATAGATAGTATTTCTTTAGTGTAATAAATTGCATGGCATAATCTTTTATAAGCATAATGTGTATTTATTATTTTTGGTGATTCATATTCTTGAATGATTAACCATTTTTTATAAACATCTACAACAATATTATAATTAGGTATATCTCTATCATATATACGAAAACATTCTATTTTTTTAAAATCATTCCATTTTTTTAATTTTTGAATATTTTTTTTTAATCTATTTTCATATTCTGTATTTTTTTGATTCAGTATTTCTGAAAATATTTTATAATTTTTTAAAAAACAGTTTAATGGACCATTTTTAAAAAATAATTTTTCATAAGCTTGCATTTGTAAAAAATTTGATAAAAATTCTGATGCAGTAAAAATTGATAATTTCCAATTTTCAAAATATTTTTTAAATATATATCCCATGTGAATATATAACGATACTAAAGCGTTTTCAGTATTTTCTCTTTCTCCATATGGCGGATTGATTAATAACGTTCCAATTTCTTTTTCTTTATATGGATTATTAAGATCATTTAAATTAGATGTTGAAAATTGAATAATATCTAATACATTTGCATTAAATGCATTTTCTTTAGCTTGTTCTATAATCTTATTATTACAGTCATATCCTATAAATAAATTTTTTTTACATTCTTTTATTTTAGTTTCAAATTTTTTATTTGCTTCATTAAGAACTGTATTCCATAAAAATTTATTATATCCTTTCCAAGATTGAAAACCCCATCTTGTTCTTTTTAGTCCTGGTGCCCTATCAGAATAAATCATTGCAGCTTCAATCAATAATGTTCCTGACCCACACATTGGATCGATTAAAGGACTGTTTTTTATCCATGCAGAACTTAATACAATTGCTGCGCTTAAGTTTTCTTTAATTGGTGTAGTATTAGAAAATTTTCGGTATCCTCTTTTATTTAAAGACTGACCACTTAAATCTAACATAATATCTATTGTGTTGTGGTTTAATATTGCTTGAATTCGAATATCAGGAGTAATAAGATTAATATTAGGACGCATAGAATATTGTTTGTAAAATTGATCAACAATCGCATCTTTTATAGTTAATGCTCCAAATAAACTATTTCGAATAATATTATTATTTCCTTTAAATTTTACTAAAAAAGTTTTATTTAAATATAAAATTTTATCCCAATTAATTTGGTAAGTGTGAATATATAGATCATTATTATTTTTAATAATAAATTTTTTAATGCATATAAAAATTCTTGAAGCAATTCGACTCCATATTAAACTTTTATATAGTAATACATCTTCAGCTTCATAATAAATACCTCCTTTAGTTATATTTAAGTTTTTTGCTCCTAAAAAAATGAGTTCACTTTCTAATAATTTTTCACATCCTAAATTTGTACTAGCATATAAATAATTCATTTTATATATCTTATAGTATAAAATTATTTTTTTAAAAAATATAATTTTTTTAAATATTTTATTTTAAAATAATTTATCGTGTTTATTTTTAAATTAAAATTTTTATAAAAATAAAATACTTTATAATTTTTTGATTATATTTCTAATAAGTTTTGGACCATGGTATATTAGTCCAGAATATATTTGTATTAATTTAGCTCCTGATTTAATTTTTTCTTTTGCTGAATTTATAGAATTAATTCCTCCTACGCCAATTATAGGAATGTTTTTTTTAAGTTGTTTGTATAATATTGAAACTATATCATTACTTTTTCTTTGCAAAGGCAAACCACTTAACCCTCCTTTAATTTGACTGTTTTTTATTTTATGTATTAATGAATGGTCTAAAGTGGTATTAGTTGCGATCACTGCATCTATTTTAAATTTAATTAATTGCTGTGAGATATAAATTATCTCATTTCTTGATAAGTCTGGTGAAATTTTAATCGCTATTGGCACATATTTTGAATGTTTTATATGCATTTCTTTTTGTTTTCTTTTTGTTTTCTTTAGTAAATTTTTAAATAATACTCCGAATTGTAAATTTCTTAAATTTTTTGTATTAGGAGAAGAAATATTAATAGCAATATAATCAGTATAACAATATATTTTTTCTATACATATTAAATAATCATTTATTGCATTTTCAATAGAAGTATTTTTATTTTTTCCTATATTTACTCCAATTATACCTTTAAATTTTGATTTTTTAATATTATTAATAAGATTTTCTATACCAAGGTTATTAAATCCCATTTTGTTAACAATTGCTTCTTCTGAAAGCATTCTAAATATTCTTGGTTTTGGATTTCCTACTTGAGGTAATGGAGTGACTGTACCTAATTCAATAAAACCAAATCCTAATTTAGAAAAAAAATCTATATACTCTCCATTTTTATCCATTCCAGCAGCTAAACCAACTTTATTGGGAAATGTTAATCCCATACATTTAATTGGTCTTGATGGAATAGGTTTTAAAAACATATCTATTAGTATCTGAATATATTTAGAATTAAGACATTTTAATGTCAGTGTATGTGATTTTTCAGGCTCTATTAAAAACAAAAGTTTACGTACAAAATAGTAAAACATTATAATTCCTTTTTAATTTTAAAATAAAATATGTATTTTAAAACTATTTTTTCATTGATATGTAAAAAAATATAATTGTTTTGTTATAATTTTAATAAACATTAAAAATTTAACATTATTATTCAGTTATAATAAATATATATTTTTTTCAAAAATTGATAACTTTTTTATTTATGTTATATTTTTATATAAATTTTATAGATAATTTTATATATAAAATCGTATAGTAATGATCATTAATATAAAAAAGTAGAATAAAAATAGATACATTATGAAGAAATATAATTATCCAATAGTAAAAACATTGCTAGATACTGATGCATATAAACTTCATATGCAGCAAGCTGTATTTTTTTGTTATAAAAATGTTAATGTTGTTGCAGAGTTTATTTGTAGAGGTGCTAATTTTTTAGGAATTTATTCACATATTTTATTAGATCAAATTAATATGATGGCATCTTTATCTTTGAGTCATGAAGAATATCTATATATGAATTCTTTTCCATTCTTTAAAAAAGAATATTTATATTGGTTAAAAAATTTTCGTTATAATATAACACAAGTAGAAGTAAATAATTATTATGGTCAATTACATATTCGAATTACTGGCCCATGGCACGAGGTAATTTTATGGGAAGTTCCTATTTTATCATTAATTAGCGAAATTTTTCATAAAAACCATTATCCTGATATTACTCCAAATATTGCAGTAGATTATTTAAACTTAAAGTTAAAAAAATTTTTTAATTATACTAAAAATTTAGATTTATCTCGTTTAAAAATCATTGATTTTGGAACAAGACGCAGATTTTCATATGATGTACAATATTCTATTATTAAAAGCTTAAAAAAACGATTTCCTTTTTTAGTTGGTTCAAGTAATTATCATATTTCTCGTATTTTAAAATTATCTCCAGTAGGAACCCAGGCACATGAATGGTTTCAAGCGCACCAACAAATTAGTTCTAATTTAAAATATAGTCAATCTTTAGCTTTGAAAATATGGTTATGTCAATATAATAGGCATTTAGGCATTGCGCTAACAGATTGTATTACAATGGATGCATTCTTGCGTGATTTTGATTTATCTTTATCTAAATCATATCAAGGTATCAGACATGATTCAGGTGATCCAATACAATGGGCTGAAAAAGCTTTAAAACATTACCAACATTTAGGAATTGATCCTTCTACTAAAACATTATTATTTTCAGATAATTTAAATTTTAAGAAAATTATAACTTTATATAAAAAATTTAATAAGAGAATTAATGTTATATTTGGTATTGGAACAAAATTAACTTGTGATATTCCCAATGTGAAACCACTCAATATTGTAATTAAATTAGTTAAATGTAATGGAAAACCAGTGGCAAAAATATCGGATAGTCCTGGTAAAACATTTTGTTTAGATAAAGAATTTATGAAATCTTTATTTAAAGCATTTAATTTACCTTTAAAAAATATAAAATAAGATTGGTAATTTTGATAAAACTTATTTCTATAGCTATTCTTTAAGAAATAAGGTATAAGGGAAAAAATTATGAATACAGTATCAATATCGAAAATATATCAAAATGATATTATCTTAAATAGTTCAATTACTGTATATGGATGGGTTCGAAATCGTAGAAGTTCAAAATCTGGGTTTTCTTTTATTACAGTATATGATGGTTCATGTTTTCATTCAATACAAGTTATTGCTAATAATACTTTATACAATTATGATAAAGAAATACTTCGTTTAACTATTGGATGTTCTGTATTAATTAAAGGTAAGCTTATTTTATCTTTAGGTGAAAAACAAAAATATGAGATTCAAGCAATAGAAGTTCAGGTGTTAGGATGGGTTGAAAATCCAGATACTTATCCAATTTCTGCGAAAAAACATAGTCTAGAATATTTGCGAGAAGTAGCACATTTACGTGGAAGAACAAATTTAATTGGGGTGATAGTAAGGATAAGAAATTATGTATTTCAATCATTACATAAATTTTTACATAAAAAAGGTTACTATTGGATTCCAACACCTATTATTACTGGTTTTAATGCAGAAGGTGCTGGAGAAATGTTTAATGTTTCAACATTAAATATGAAAGATATTCCTAAAAAAGATAATGGTTCCGTTGATTTTAAAAAAGATTTTTTTGGAAAAGAATCTTTTTTAACTGTTTCGGGACAACTTAATTTAGAAACATATGCTTGTTCTGTATCTAAAGTATATACTTTTGGACCAACTTTTAGAGCTGAAAATTCAAATACCATTCGTCATTTAGCGGAATTTTGGATGTTAGAAGTTGAGTCATCTTTTGTAAATTTAAATGAAATATCTAAATTTGCAGAAGAAATGCTAAAATATGTTTGTAAAGATGTTTTAAAAAATTGTATTGAAGATATTAAATTTCTTAAAAATTATATTGATAGTGATATAATTAATCGTCTTAAAAAGTTTTTGTTATTAGATTTTATACGTATAAAGTATATTGATGCTATAAATATTTTAATTAATTCTCGAAATAAATTTGATAAAAATATTGTCCCAGGAATAGATTTAAGTTCTGAACATGAACGTTATCTTGTTGAGAAACACTTTAAAAGACCTGTAATAATTACTGATTATCCTAAAGAATTAAAAGCGTTTTATATGAGATTAAATAATGATGAAAAAACTGTTGCAGCAATGGATATTTTAGTTCCAGGTGTGGGTGAATTAATAGGTGGTTCTCAACGTGAAGAACGTATTTCTATATTAGATTTACGTTTATCTGAGTTAGGTTTAAAAAAAGAAGAATATTGGTGGTATCGAGATCTTAGACGTTATGGTACTGTTCAACATTCAGGTTTCGGAATGGGTTTTGAGCGATTTATTTCTTATATTACTGGAGTTTCTAATGTAAGAGATATTATTCCATTTCCTCGTACTGTTAAAAGCTCTCATTTTTAAATAAATTTTTTATATCAAATTATTTTTATAATTGTTTGATTTATATTAAATTTACTAATAAGGTAATTTAAAAATTATGAACAAAAAAAAATCTTTATCAATGTTAATACCAATATTATTTGCGACTAGCAGTGCAGTTACAGCTGCAGAAATTTTTAATAAAAATGGTAATAAATTAGAATTATATGGCAGTATAAATCCTAATCATGATTTTTCTAATCAATTTTTATCTACTAAAATTACTTCGAAAGAAGATAATACAAATGGTATTTTAGGATTATCCGGAAAAGTTAATATTACTAATAAACTTTCTAGTTATGCAAAAATAGAATATAAAACTGATTTTTTTATGCCTGAAGACTTAATGAATAAACAACAATCTAGTACTATACGTTTAGGATATGCTGGTTTGAAATATGGTAATTTAGGATCTATAGATTATGGTAGAAATTATGGTGTTATTCATGATGTAGAATCTTTAATTAATTATTCTCCATATATTAAAAATGACAGTGTTTTTGCATATAATGATAATTATATGGTAAGTAGAAATAGTAGTTTACTTACTTATAGAAATGATAATATTTTTGGTTTAGTTAATGGAGTTAGTTTTGCATTGCAATATCAAGATGAAACTAAAAACAGAAGTGCAAATCAAAAAAATAATTCAGGCTGGGGTGCATCCTTAAAATATGACAGTCATTCAGGATTGACTGCAATTGGTTCTTGTTTTACATCTAAAAGACCTCAATCTACAGTAGACAAAAATTTAAAAAATGAATCTGTAAGTGCATATGGATTAGGTTTTAAATATGATGCTAACAATGTATATATTGCTGCTTTTTACGGTGCTGCAAGAAATTTAACACCTCATAATGTTCATAGTAATAGTTATATAAATGAAACACAAAATATTGAAGCAATTGCAGAATATAGTTTTAAATCTGGATTTCGTCCTTCTTTAAGCTATTTAGAGTCTAAAGGCTACAATATTAATGGTTCTGAAAAAAGTGAATTAGGTTTAGCAAAACAAATTAATATTTCGACTCGTTATGAATTTAATAAAAATATTTCAACTTATATGAACTATAAAATTAATTTATTAAAAGAAAATGATTTTATTAAAACAAACAAAATTTCTACAGATAATATTATTGGTGCTGGACTAGTTTATCAATTTTAATTTGTATCGTAAGTTATTCTTTTAATTAATTTTTAAAAAAATTTTAATATAAAAAATTAAGAGTTAGAACTTTCTACTGTTTATAATTCGTAAAATATATTTTTTATTTAAATATTAAAAATATATATTTTATAATATAAATTTTAGTAGAAAGATCTACTCTATTAAACATTTTAATAATTTATAATTAATATGTATTTTATAAAAAATCAAGAGTCTTTGTTTTATAAAATATAATTTCTCCTGTTTGTACAAGTATTAATTTAATTTTTAATAATAATGATTTATTATCAATAATAATACTGCTATCAAGATAGTATGTTGCATTGTTGTTTCTAGCCAATAATATTGCAGTACTTATATTCAAAAATTGATTTTTTTCAGATAATCCTAATTCTTTTTTACTTTTATTAATTTGATTAGCATTAATAATACTAAATGTGTTTATTTTTTTTGAAACTTGATTGTTTATAACATTCGTTAATTTTTTATTTTCTAAAAAAATATTGCTTTCATTTCTTAATATATTAATGTATAACGATATTTTTTTAGAAAAAAAGATGCTTTTATCATTAGACATTTCTGAAATAATATTTTCAATGGAATTTTTAAAATTTAAAAAAATAAGATTTGTATTTTCTTCAGCAGTGTTACTTTCTTTTAAAGAAATGTGTGTTGTTTGAAAAAGTGAACAGCTATTAATACATAATAAAATAATAAATAAAAATACTGAGCTCTTACTCAAATTATTACCTTTTACAAGAATTATATTTTTTAATATAATGTTTTTAGTTTAATTCCACCTAATAAATGCATATGTAAATAATTTATTTCTTGACCTCCATTTTTATTGCAATTAATAATTATTTTATATCCATCTTTGCTAATTTTTTTTTCTTTTGCCATTTTTATTGCAATACAAAACATATGTGCAATAATATTTTGATTTTTTTGATTTATATCGTTTGCTGTTTTTATGAAATCGTTTGGTACAATTAGTATATGTATAGGAGCTTTGGGATTGATATCTTCAAAAGCAGTTACTATTTGATCTTGATATAAAATATTTGATGAGATTTCTCTTTTTATAATTTTTTGAAAAATTAAATGATTATTCATAATTAAATTTTTTTACTCATATATTTTTGTGAAACATATTTTATTAATTATTGGGCGAGTGAAGCTTTACTCACCCCCTTTTTTATGTTTTATTTATATATTCATCCATCGCTGTTTTAATATTTTCAGATCTAGTGCCAAAAACAGCTTGTATTCCTGATCCTGATATGACTATTCCCGCTGCTCCTAGGTTTTTTAAAGCAATTTTATTTACTTTTGATATTTCCAAGACTGTAATGCGTAACCGAGTAATACAAGCGTCTAAATTTTTAATGTTTTCTTTTCCGCCTAAAGCGATAATAATATCAGGTGCTATTTCAATATTATTTTTTGTAATAGTATTATTCTGATCGTATTCTCTTCCTGGAGTTTGTAAGTTAAATGTAACTATTAGAAAATAAAATATAATATAATATAAAGTACCATATAAAATACCAATAATGGGAAAAAGAAATAGTTGATTGCTATGTCCACTTAATACTATAAAATCTATAAATCCATGAGAAAAACTTGTTCCAGCGCGCATATTTAAAAAAATACATAATGGAAAAGATAAACCTGCTAAAAAAGCATGAACAACGTATAATATTGGAGCAACTAATATAAATGAAAATTCAATTGGTTCAGTAATTCCAGTTAAAAAAGCTGTTAAAGCAGCAGAAATCATAATGCTACCTATTTTTTTTTTGTTTTCTTTTTTTGCTGCATGCCAAATTGCTAATGCGGCTCCTGGTAGACCATACATTTTAAAAATAAATCCACCTGATAAATTGCCAGCAGTAGAATCTCCAGCCATATATCTTGCAATATCCCCATGAAATACTTGTCCAATAGAGTTGGTATATTCTCCAATTTGCATTTGAAATGGAACGTTCCATATATGATGCAAACCAAATGGTACTAATGCCCTTTCTACCAAACCATATAGAGAGAAAGCAAAAATTGGATTTTGGTAAGCAGCCCATTGGGAAAATATTTGAATTTTTTTTGCAATTGATGGCCAAATAAAAGATAATACTAATCCTATAAATATTGAAGATAGACCTGAAATAATAGGAACAAATCTTTTTCCTGCAAAAAATCCTAAATATTCAGGTAGTTGAATTTTATAAAATTTATTAAACATATATGCAGAAATAGCTCCTGCTATAACTCCTCCCAATATTCCTATATCAGAAAAATTTTTATTTTTTATTGTCTCAATATTTGAGTGTAATATACTTGGTTCAAGTACAGATAATGTTTTAATTAAAATACTATATGCAACAACTGCAGCTAAAGCTGCTACACCATCATTATTGCTAAATCCTAAAGCAACTCCAATTGCAAAAATTAATGGCATATTTGAAAAAACCGAACCTCCTGTTTGAGCCATAATTTCAGAAATAGTATCTGGTATTAAGCTAAAATGAGCAGATCCTATACCAAGTAATATTCCTGCGATCGGCAATACCGAAACAGGCAACATAAGTGATTTTCCGATTTTTTGAAGGTTTGAAAATACATTTTTAAACATATCAAAAAACTCCTAAGTATATATAAAATATAAATTATTAAATAATATATTTTATTTTAAAATTTAAATAATGTATAAAAATTATTTTTTATAATTTTAGCAAATTTTTCTAAATGTATTTCTTTTATTAAACAAATATGTTTTGCTATATCAAGCAAATATGCTGGTTGATTTTCTTTTCCTCTATATGGAACAGGTGATAAATATGGAGCATCTGTTTCGATTAATAAATTTTCTAACGGTATTTTTTTTAGTGTGTTTCGTAATTGAATTGAATTTTTAAAAGTAATAATTCCAGAAAAAGAAATATAAAATCCTAGATCTAATAATTTAAATGCTATTACATCATTTTCGGTAAAGGAGTGCAAAATACCTCCACATTTTTCTGCATTTTCTTCTTTTAATATTCTTATTGTATCGTCTATAGCATTTCTTGTATGTACTATAATGGGCTTATTTAATTGTATTGCAATTTGTATATGTTTTCGAAAAAAATATTGTTGTATTTCTTTTGTTTGAATTGAATAATGATAATCTAAACCTGTTTCACCTAAGGCAATAACACGTTTGTTTGTAGATAATACTTGTAATTGATTAAAATTTTTTATTTCTTTTTGACAATACAAAGGATGTACACCGCAGGAATAAAAAACAGAATTATATTTATCAAATAATTGTTTTATATTATAAAAATTACTAATAGAAGTAGATACTGTTAAAAATTTTTTTACAGAATTTTTATGTGATTTTTTCAGCATATCTTCTATGTTTTTATGTAATTCATTATAATTTAGTTGGTCAAGATGACAATGAGAGTCAATTAAAAACATAATTTTATCTCTTTAATGTAAAAATTAAGATTAAACAATAAAACCTAAAATTTTTTCCCATTTAAGTAATTGTTCTAATAATAATAATTCATTGTTAATACCAGGTATATTTGATAATCTATATCGACATTTGGTCCAGGTTTGAATACTTTGATTTAAAGTAAAATAATTATAATTATGAGAAAAAAATTGAATTAATTCTAATTGATCAAAATTAATTAATTGTTTTTTTATGTTAAAATAGATTTGTATAGCATCAAATAATAATAGACAAATCCAATCTATTTTTAATAAAGTATTATTCATGGATAAAATTGGTAATATTTTTAGTAGGTTGTAATTTTTAATGGATCTTAAAAAAAATACAAATAAATTTTTTCTTTCCTCCCAAAGTCCATTATTAATAAATTTTTTAGCAGATATTGGTGAGCCTTGGTTAATACGTAATGAAATTACATTAAATGTTTTATTTAATAAATTTTGATTTTTTAACCAATTTAAACTATTTTTTTCTTGTGGAGGAAATAATCTATATATTAAACAACGGCTATGTAATGTAGAATTAATTATTATGTTTCTATAATCTATTAAAAAAAACCAAGTGTTTTTTGGTGGTTCTTCTAAAGTTTTTAATAATGCATTTTTTGCAGATTCTGTCAACTTTTGAATATTAGATAAAAATATTATTTTATTTTTTCCTTGTTGTGGATATTTAAATATTTTTTCATTAATTTCACGAATATGATCAATAGTAATAATTTCATTTCTATTTTTCATATATTGATGCCAATCTGGATGGTTTCCTGATGACATTAGTTGACAACTATGACATTTTTTACAAGATTCGATTCCATTTATTTCATTACATAGTAACCATGTGCTAATATTCCAAACTAATGTAAATACTCCTAATCCTCTTACAGTTTTTATTAAAAATGCATGATGTGTTTTTTTTATTTGATGTTGTTTAATAATTCTTTTATATGGATTTTTGAGCCAAGGATAGTGTTTCATATAAATTGTTTTTGAAGCCATTTTAATAGTTGCTTTTTGATATTTTGAGTAACGTTTGTAATATCTAAATTAGCATTAATTTTAATAATTTTTTTGTCTGATTTTATATTATTTAAATAACTTTTTCTTGTTTTTTTAAAAAATGTTAAAGATCTTTTTTCTATTCTATCTAATGAACTGCGTTTTAATGCTCTTTGTAAACCAATTTCTGGCATAACATCTAAATATAGAGTTAAATCTGGAATAAAATCTCCTAATAATAAATTTTTTAATTGATTAATAATATTTTCATTAATACCTAAACCTCCACCTTGATAAGCTAAAGAAGATAGGTCGTGACGGTCTGAAATCACCCAATCTCCTCGATTTAAAGCTGGTTGAATAATTGTTTTTACTAATTGCATTCTTGCTGCATATATTAATAATAGTTCTGTTTCTTTTGTAATTTTTTCAGTATAATATGTTTTAATTAATTTTCTTATTTCTTCTCCAATAGGTGTACTTCCTGGTTGTCGAACTAATATAATATTTTTAATATTATGATTTTTTAGAATATTTTTTACACAAGTACATGCATGTGTTTTCCCTGCACCTTCTAATCCTTCAATTACAATAAATTTGTTTTTTATCATTATTTTTTATATATTTCATATAAATTCATTTTTTAATAGAGTTTAATAATTTTAATCTTGAAGTTTACTATTAATAAAATTTACAGCATTTTGTACTGTTTTAATTTTTTCTGCTTCATTGTCAGATATTTCTATATTAAAATCTTCTTCTAAAGTCATAATTAATTCTACAATATCTAATGAATCAGCTCCAAGATCTTCTAAAAATGAAGAATTATTAGTAATATTTTCTATTTTTATATCTAATTTTTTTGCAATAATTTTTTTTATTTTCTTTTCAATATTATTCATATTATGTTACTCACTGTTGAATATGTTGTTTTTACATATAATATATTTTATATTATATATATTACATATACATTCCACCATTTATATGTAATGTTTGTCCAGTAATATAGGAAGCTTTTTTAGAAGATAGAAATATTACAGCATCTGCTATTTCTTCTGCTTTTCCCAAGCGTTTCATTGGAATATTAGACAGATACTTTTTATATTGAAATATATTTAAATTTTTAATAAAATCTGTTTGAATAAGTCCTGGTGCTACCATATTAACAGTGATTCCTTTCGAAGCAACTTCTAGTGCTAAGGATTTATGAAATCCAATAAGACCTGATTTTGCAGTACTGTAGTTAATTTGACCTTTATTGCCTGTATAACCAATTATAGAATTAATTGTTATTATTCGTCCTTCTTTTTTTTTAATCATAGAACGAATAACAGCTTTAGAAGTATAGAATATAGATGTTAAATTAATTTTTATTATATCTTCCCACTCTGTATTATTCATATGCACTAATAATTTATCTAATTTAACTCCAGCGTTATTAACTAATATATCAATAGAATATTTATGTTTATAAATTTCTTTAATTTTTTCTGTAATCGAATTAGTATCTTTTAAATCTAAAATGAAACCGAAACCATTTTTTTTTAAATATTTATTAATTGTTTGCACTCCATATTTATTAGTAGATGTGCCAATAACTCTTATTCCTTGTTCTAATAATTTTATAGCTATTGCTTTTCCAATTCCTTTATTTGCTCCTGTCACTAGAGCTGTTTTTGTTGTAATTTTCATTATTTTTAATTTATTGTTTTGAAAGCTTGTAAAAAATATTTTTTATTACTTGTATTAAGAGATATTAAATTAATATTTTTTTTATTTAAATTAGTTAAAATATTATTTGGTCCAATTTCTAGCATAGTAAAAATATTTTTTGATTGTATAAAATCTATTATTTCTTTCCATCTTACAGTTTTATATACTTGCTTTATTAATGCTTTCTTGATATTTTCACTATTATTTTCGCATTTTACATCTACATTATTGATCACTGGTATTTTAGGTTTTTTTATTTCGATATTTTTTAATATATGTTTAATTTTTTTAGCCACTGGTTTCATTAAATAACTATGTACTGGTATGTTGAGATTAATATCAAATATAAATTGAGCTCCATTTTTTTTGCAATCTAAGCTTGCTTGGTATACATCTAGCTTATCTCCCGAAATAATTATTTGATTATCAGAATTAATACTTGCAATAGAAACAGTATTTGATGTATATTTTCGACAAATTTTCTTAACAATATTTTTATTTAAACCAATTATAGCTTTTACTAAACATGATCGATTTAACGTTACTTTTTCCATATATTGTCCACGTAAAGCAACAATTTTTAATGCATCACTAAATTTTAAAGCATTAGAACAAACTAATGCAGAATATTCTCCTAAACTATGTCCAGACATAAATAATGGATTTTTTCCATTACATTTTTTCCAAAGTTTATAAATTGCAATTGATGAAGTTAATATTATTGGTTGTGTATATTTACTATTATTTATTTTGTTTAACGGTCCTTCTCTTATGAGTTTTAATAAATTATAACCTATATGTTCTGATGCTTCTTTGAAAGTGTTTTGAAAAAGTTTTTCTTTTTGTAAAAAAGAAGATAACATGTTTATATATTGAACACCTTGACCTGGAAATAACATAGCAAATAAAGCCATTAAAACAACCTTCTCTATTCAATAAAATATTTTTAAAAATAAATTATATTTAATATTAAAACTCACTTTTTATAAAACGGTATTTTTTAAAATACCGTTATTGATGTTTTTTTAAATAACTTTTTTACCTTTATAAAATCCTTTTTGAGTTATATGGTGTCGAATATGTGTTTCTCCAGAAAACTTATCTATAGATAATGATATGTTTTTTAAAGCGTCATGTGAACGACGCATACCTCTTTTAGAACGAGTAGGTTTATTTTTTTGTACAGCCATATTGTTTTTTCTCTGTGAATATTGTTAGATAAAAATAAATTCTTTTTTAATACCATCATACAAGAGTTTGTAGAAAATTTCTAATATTCATATCTAATGGTGCTTCTATATGTAATATATTACCATTATTTGGATGTGTAAAATCAATTGAAATAGCATGCAATAAAAGTCTATTAGAATTAATTTTATTTTTAATTAATTTATCTAAATCCGAGTTTCCATAACGTTTATCAAATAATATTGGATGTCCTGCATGTAAAGTATGTGCTCGAATTTGATGTGTTCTACCTGTTTGAGGAAAAATAGACATTAATGTTGTAAAAGAATATTGTTTTTTTATTTTAAAATAAGTTTCTGAAGTTTTTCCATTATTACTAATTAACATTTTTTTTTGTTTATTTTTTAGATGAACTTTTAATAAAGGTGCTGATATTTTTTTTAAATCATGTGGCCATAAACCATGTACTAACGCAACATATTCTTTTTTTATTTTTTTTTCTCTTATTTGTTGATGCATAGATACAAGAGATGTTCTTTTTTTCGCTAAAATTAATATACCTGATGTTTCTCGATCAATACGATGTACAAGCTCAAGAAATTTATCTAGTGGACGAATATTTCGAAAGTATTCTATGACTCCAAAATTAATACCGCTTCCACCATGTACTGCAATACCAGAAGGTTTATTTATTATTAGTAAATAGTTGTCTTCATAAAGTATATTATTTAATAAATTTTTTTCATAATTATTAACATGAAAGCAGGTTTTTTCTTCGATTAAAATCTTTATCGAAGGAACTTTTAAATGATCTCCAATTTTTAATTTATAATTTGGTTTTATTCGTTTTTTATTAATTCGAATCTTTCCTGTTCTAATAATACGGTAAATCATACTTTTTGGTATATTTTTAAATTTTTTTTTCAAAAAATTATCAATTCGTTGATTTATCATATCTTCATTAATATATATAATAGATGCAGATAATATTTTATATGTCATTAAAAAAATCTCTATAATTAAGTAATTTTTTTAATTTTTATTAATTATAATATAATTAAATATATAAATATATTAGTATCAATAATTAAATTATTTATGATTTTAAATTATAGAAAAAATAATATTTATTAATTTTTAAGTTATTTTTATAGTATTTTAAAACAACTTATTTTTATATATATTTTAAATAAAAATCATAGTTAGATAATAAAATATTAATTTTTTAAAAGTATATATTTCCTGTTGATGTATTTACTTATTTATAAAAATAAGAGAGAAAATGTTACAATGAAAAGAATGTTAATTAACGCAACTCAGCAGGAAGAGTTGCGTGTTGCTCTTGTTGATGGTCAGCGTTTATATGATCTTGATATAGAAAATTCCGGATCAGAACAAAAAAAATCAAATATATATAAAGGAAAAATTACTCGTATAGAACCTAGCTTAGAAGCTGCTTTTGTAGATTATGGGATAGAAAAACATGGGTTTTTACCTTTAAAAGAAATTTCTGAAAAATATTTCCCGAAAAATTATAAGAGTAATGTACGTTTAAATATTAAAAATATTTTACAAGAAGGAAAAGAGCTTATAGTTCAAATAAATAAAGAAGAAAGAGGAAATAAAGGTGCAGCTTTGACTACTTTTATTACCCTAGCAGGAAGTTATTTAGTGTTAATGCCTAATAGTCCTAATGTTACTGGCATATCTAGAAGAGTTGAAGGCAATGATCGAATTGAATTAAAAGAATTATTATTTTCTTTAAAACTACCTAAAAATATGGGTTTAATTATTAGAACAGCGGGAGTTGGAAAATCTATAAAATCATTGCAATGGGATTTATCTCTTAGATTAAAACACTGGGATGCTATTCAAAAAGCTTCAGAAAGTAGATCTGCACCATTTTTAATTCATCAAGAAAATAATGTAATTTTTCGTGCATTTAGAGACTATTTACGCCAAGATATTGGTGAAATTTTAATTGATAATCCTCAGACACTTAATATAGCTCGAGAACATATTTCTTCTTTAGGTCGTCCAGATTTTATTAATAAAATAAAACTCTATACTGGCGAGATTCCTTTATTTAGTTATTATCAAATTGAATCTCAAATCAATTCTGCTTTTCAAAGAAAAGTCCGACTTCCTTCCGGCGGTTCAATTACAGTAGATACTACAGAAGCTTTAACAGCTATTGATATTAATTCAGCTCGTTCTACACGTGGTGTGGATATTGAAGCAACTGCATTTAATACAAACTTAGAAGCAGTTGAAGAAATTTCGAGACAATTAAGGTTGCGAGATTTAGGTGGTTTAATAGTAATTGATTTTATAGATATGACGCCTATAATCAATCAAAAATCTATTGAAAACAAACTTCGAGAAATTGTACGAGAAGATCGAGCACGTGTTCAAATTGGTAATATTTCTAGATTTGGTTTATTAGAAATGTCTAGACAAAGACTGAGCTCGTCTTTAGGTGAATCTAGTCATCATATTTGCCCTAGATGTACAGGAACAGGTACTATCAGAGATAATGAATCTTTATCTTTATCAATCTTACGTTTAATTGAAGAAGAAGCATTAAAAGAGAATACATATGAAGTACATGCTATTGTACCTATAGAAATTGCTTGTTATTTGTTAAACGAAAAACGAGATGCAGTACATGCAATTGAAAAAAGACAGGCCGGTGGGAAAACAATTATTGTTCCTAATAAAAATATGAAAACTCCTCATTATCTTGTTTCTAGAATTAGAAAAGGGGAACATATACCATCAATGAGTTACTATCTTTCTAGTGTTTTAAAGAATAAAAATTTAAAACATATTAAAAGGGAAATTATAGAAAAAAAAATTAAATCGAAACCATTTTTAAAAAATAGCACATTATTTAATTATTCTGTCAATCCAAAAAATATTATTAAGAACAAAGTATCTAAAAAAAGTATTTATAATAATTTTTTGATTAATTTTATATCCTGGATAAAAGGGTCTTTTTTTATAAAAAATATTTTTATTAAGAGTGAAGTATTGAAAAAAAATATTTTTCAGTATAAAAATAATATTTTTTTCAAGAAAGAAAATAACTTTTCAAGTAATAACACTAAAAATAATATAAATCTTATATCTATAGATGATAAAATTAAAAAAAACAATAAACTTAATTCATTTAAACAAACAAAATATAATATATCTGTTAATAATAACTATTTAAAAAAAGTTAATATTATTTATTATATGGAACAATTTAACCTTTTTAAGTTGAATTTAAATAATACAAAAAACAATATTTTTTTAAAAAAAGCAGTGTTCTTTAAAAACATCATTGCTCAGAAAAAAAATATTATTAAAAATCAAGATAAATATATTAATTTAATTAAAAATGAAAATTCTATTATTTTACAACTTCATAACACGTCTAATATTAAAAATTTAAGACCTTTAAAAAATAAATTTATTAATTTATGCTCTATTAATTCTTCAACATTAATTGGTACTAGTATTATTTTTTCATTAGAATTAGCATTAGGAAGAGTTTGGTGTAAAACTTCATTAATAAAAGTTAATACAATAAAAAAAGATAACAATTTAAGTGTTAAAAAAAAAATAAATATTTCGTCTGTTTATGAATACAATAATATTATTAAAAAAAATATATCATTAAAACAATTTAATAATTTAAAAGAAAATAAAAAAAATTGTTTTTATAAAATTAAAAAAAATTTTCAAGATCTAAATATAATTCAAGAAAGAAAAAAAAATAAATTATCTTATAACAAAGATCATATGTTAACATCAAATCAAAAAAAAATTTTAGGTAATCAAAATTTAAATAAAGAAAAAAACAAAAATCAAGCTTATGCACCTATTACTAAAATTTTTAATAACACACTTTCTAATAAACATAAAAAAATAATAAAATCTTCAATTTTTTTAGTAAAACCAAATAAAAAAAAGAGTTCTGCCGGAGCACATTCTGCAACTAATTTTTCTACTTCACCTATTACTAAAACTGAATAAAATTATTTTTTTATAAATTATTGTACTTTATATTAAATATTCAAAAATAAATTAATTCATTATTAAAAAAAATAAATATAAAAAATAAAAACTTACTTTTTAAAGTAAGTTTTTATTTTGAGAAAAACTTATAAATATTAACTATAACAATCAATAATATCATTGAAAATACTTTCAGCCATTTTTAAGATTTTCACATTTGCAATATAACATTTTTGTTCGTAACTAAGCTTTTGATAATCTTCATTTATATCATCAGATACTGATAATTTTTTATTTTGTAATATTTTAATCATTTGACGTTTAAAAGGAACTTTTTCTTCAAGATCATTACATTTATAAGATATAGATTTTAAAAATTTCAGATAAGACATACCTAATGTATCTTTTTTATTTACTAATTTATCTTTATTTAAATTCTGTATGATAATTGCGTTATTTTTATTTTGCTGACTAATATCATTTGTTGAGGAAAATGCAAATGGACTATTTTCTACAATTAGCAATTCTAGTTCATCTAATGTTTTAGCATATGGTTTGATCATATACATATTACCTTCGTTGTTATTTCCTTCAATTTTTAACTCCATTCCATCAAAAGTAAGATATGTATTATTATTATTTTGATATATTTCTGGTTCAAATATTGTTTGATCGCGTAATCTTTGAACTATCCAGTGATTATTTCTCATAGATACTACATAATCAGTATCTTCTGCTTCGTTAGTAGACATCCATTTAATAGAAGTAAAAGGATTTGATTGATTCTTTGAACTAGATATAATTTGAGGTTCACTGATATTAAATACTTGTTTTCCAATGTTACCAAGTAAATCATATCCTAATGTATGATTTTCATTGATACTATCAGCAAAATTTACAGTTAGTTGTCCAAGTTTATTTTTAGCATTTTTTAACTCTTCTCTTCGAAATGAAAAAAGTCCACCTAAAGATCCACTTGGAATCATATGTTCCATTTTTTTAAGTTTTTTTTCATTTTCATCCCAATATGCAACACTAACATATTTTTCATCAGTATTAGATGTTAAAATCATTAAATTTTTCTTTTTATCATTCTTGATAAGAGACATACCACTATTTAAGCGTACTTCAAAATTATCATTATCTTTAATTACTGTAACACCGATAATATCATTTAACTCATCGACTAGTTGATCCCTCTCAGCAATATATTTGTATATACCGTTAGGAGCTTCTTTTACTGGAAAATAGTGAATATCAATGTTGAGATTATAAATTTTATTAATTAAGATATTTGCTTTTTTTATTTTTTCTAATATATTATTTCTAACATCATTTTCTAATAAATTTAATTTATCATGAAAAATTTTTAATTCACTTATAATATTTTTTAAATTAGTTTCAATTTCTTCATTAAATACATTTTGATTTCTATTAACAATATTTTCCTGTATAGAAGAGTATAATTTATTCATCAAGTCATTAAATACATGTATTTTCTCAATAAATAAATCTTCTAATTTTAAATATTCTTCAATACGTGTCTGTTCATCTTGTACTCGTTCACTGGTTTTTCGTTTTTCTTCTTCAATAAAATTATTATATTCATCATATACTTTTTGTATTCTTACTCCTGCATTAGCATTAGATTCATCTATATTATTCTCTACTGAAACACGTTCTGATGAATTTCTATAATTTGGATTTAAAACTTTTTCTGATGTATTATCAATTAATATTTGTATAGCATTAATATTAGAAATAGTAGAAGTTAATATGGAACTCATATAGCTCCCCTTAAGAAATTGTTATATATGTAGTTTTTTTTGTTCAATTTGTTTTAAAATAATATCTGATAATCCAATACCTTTTTTAGTTAATTCTTTTGAAATTTGCTCATCATATACTTCCGTATATAAACGACTTTGATCGTTATCTAATAAATTCCCTTCTGTCAAGGAATATCTCATACTTTTCAATAACATATGAATAAAAATACCTTCAACTTGCTTAGCAGTTTCTAAGGAATATTTTTGAGGATTAATTTTTACTTGATATTTTAAATCATCGACTAATTTAGCATGGTAGTTTGTTATATTAAATAAATATAAATTGTTTTGCATTAAATAATTTCCAATTTCGCGTAAAGACAACCTGCACTTTTCATTGATTGAAGAATAGATATTAATTCATCAGGCTTAGTTCCTAAAGAATTTAATGCTCGTACTATGTTATTCAAACTTTCATTATTAAGTGTTTCATTTTCAAGATAATTTTTATCATTAATACTTGTTAACAAATTTGATTTATCATTTAATGATGAGCGTGAAAAACTTAAATGATTATTTGTATTAATTATTTTATTAACTATTACAGATAAATTTTTATGAGAAACAATGCATGTTCCTAATCTTACTTCTTTATTCATAACAATTGAACCAGTCCGAGGATTGACTATTACTTTTGCTTCTTGTGATGGCATTGAAATATCTATATCTTGAATATTAGAAAGCATATGAACTTGTATTGTATTATTAGCATATGTATTTAATTGTACTGTTTTAGAATTTATTGCGATAGCTGTATCTGGATACTTTATGTTAATCATATCACTTATTTTTTGTGCAATACTAAAATCTTCTTGATTTAATTGTAGGTTAATTATTTTTTTCTTTCCAAAATTAGTATTTATTTCTTTCTCAATTGTTGCTCCATGATGAATTTTTCCTGAATTTACTTGATTAAGTATCATGGGATTATTTTTTTTTTGAGAATTACTTTTTTCAGATACTAATATATTTCCTTGAGCAATTGCATAAATTTGATTATCAGTTCCTTTTAAAGGAGTCATTAGTAGTGTTCCTCCTTTAAGACTTTTTGCATTCCCCATAGAAGAAACGACTACATCTATTTGTTCTCCTGTATGGCTAAATGGAGGTAATTTTGCTGTAACTATTACAGCTGCTACGTTTTTTAAATGTAAATTAGTATCTGGTGGAATCGTAACACCTAATTGAGAAAGCATATTATATAATGATTGGTTAGTAAATGGGGCTTGTGTTGATTGGTCACCAGTTCCATCTAAACCTACTATTAAACCATAACCAATTAGTTGATTATCTCTTATACCTTCAATACTAGTTAAATCACGTATTTTTTCGGCATGAGCAAAAGAATAAAAACTTATTAAAATACAAATAATAAATTTTAATAACGATATTATCTTAAACATAAAATACCTTATACATTTACTTTATTAATTCTATTTTTAAATATATATTATATACAAAATATATAATATGTCATTTATGAATAATTTTTAATTTTATATAAAATCTTTGCTCATAAAGGATTATTTTCTATCCTTTATGAGTTTAAATGATATTAAGAATTTTATTTTTTAATTTTTAATATTAAATAGGAGAAATTTTTAATAACAATCGTTGTAACCAACCCATTTTTTGAGTTTCATTCATTCGACTATTACTGACATATTCAATACGTGTATCCGCAATTTGAGTTGAAGCAATTAAATTGTTTTTATTAATGTTATGAGGATTAATGACTCCTGAAAATCGAATAAATTCTATTCCTTCATTAATAGCCACTTGTTTTTCACCAACTACTTGTAAATTTCCATTTGGAAGTACTTTTTTTACAGTTACAGTAATGAGACCTGTAAATGTATTTTTAGCTGAATGACTACCTTTTCCATAAAAATCATTTTTTCCTATACTATCAAATCCTGTTTTACTTTCATTAATATTAAATCCTAATATAGGATTTAATTGTCCTGGTGTAATTGTCATGCCTAAATTTGCCGTACCATTTCGGCTCATATTAGAAGAAGAACTATTACTTGCACTGATATTCTCTTGTAATACAATAGTTATTGTATCTCCAATATTATGAGATCGATGGTCTTCAAATAGTGGTTGATAGCCATAATTGATAGGTGTCGTTTCTTGAAATAAAGAACCATTTGTAGTTTTAGGAAAAACATTTGGAGCTATAGCTGTAGTAATCCCACTAACTAAAGGTTGATGTTCAACAGAAGCGCAACTTTGAATCGCTAATAAAGCAAGAATAGTTAAATAATATTTAATTTTATAACTAAATAACTTTACCACAGAAAAATGATCCTTAATAAAAAAATTTTAATATATAAATTTTTAAATTCATTTTTAGTATAAAGATCAATTGTTATAATTGAGATAATTTTTGCAACATTTGATCTGAAGTATTTATAGATTTACTATTAATTTCATAAGCTCGTTGAGTTTGAATCATATTTACTAATTCTTCAGCAACGTTAACATTAGATGTTTCAACATACCCTTGATATAACAAACCTGTTCCATTTAGACCTGGCGTGGTATCTATTGGGCTTCCAGATGCTTGTGTTTCTTGATATAAGTTTTCTCCTAGACTTTCTAATCCAGAATCATTAATAAAGTTAATTAAATTTAATTGACCGATAGAAATTGGTTGAGTTTGTCCTTGTGTAACTACACTTACAATACCATCTCTTGCTATATTAATATTTGTCGAATTAGGTGGAATATTTATTTCAGGTACTACTGTAAATCCACTATTAGTTACTAGCTGACCATTTTGATCTAACTGAAATGAACCATCTCTTGTATATGCTGTATTTCCATCTGGCAATTGTACTTGAAAAAAACCTGGTCCATTAATAGCTACATCTTTTGAAGAATCTGTTTTAGATAGATTTCCTTGACTATGAATTCTTTCAGTAGCAACAGGTCTTACCCCGGTACCTATTTGTAATCCTGAAGGTAAAGTTGTATCAATAGACGAATTTGTACCTGCTTGTCGTATTGTTTGATACATTAAGTCTTCAAAAACTGCTCTAGACCTTTTAAATCCGTTTGTACTAACGTTTGCTAAATTATTAGAAATAACATTCATATTAATTTGTTGTGCATCAAGACCTGTTTTAGAAATCCATAAAGAAGGAATCATACTTTTATCCTTTTAATTATTAACATTAAATAATTGATTTGCTCGTTCTGTATTTTGATCGTACATTGATATCATTTTCATATTCATATCAAACGCTCTAGCATTTGATATCATATCAACCATGTTTTTAGTCGGATTAACATTACTTGCTTCTAATACTTCTGATTGTACACGTACAGTGTCATCGTGTGGTACTTTTAAATTTTGATTTAATGTATGATTTTTTAAATAAAACAGTCCATTATCTTTTTGAATAAGATTGTTTTTTGGAAAACGTACTAATTTTAATGATCCTATTGTTTTTTCAAAAATTTTATCTTCTTTTTCTTCGATTTTTTTAATTGTACCATCAGATAAAATTTTTATATTTATATTATTTGGTATTTTTATATCGCCTTGATTTATAACTACTTTGTAGTTTTGAATGGTAAGTTGTCCTTGTGCATTTATTTGTAAATGTCCATTTTTTGTATATGCTTCTTTTCCATTCATATCTTTTATTACTAACCAGCCATTTTCTTTAATAATTAGATCTAATTTTCTTTGTGTGTTAGTGAGTATACCTTCTGAAAAATTATAATATTTTTGTGTTTGCGTTTTATATAAATTATTTACATTTTCATTTTTTATTATCAAATTAAATGTTTCTTTAAAACCATTAGTAGATACATTAGCTAAATTGTTTGCAATAATATTTTGATTTTCTAATAATCGAATAGCTGCTTGCATTGATTGATAAATTGTATTTTCCATTAAAATACCTAATGTTTAAAATTATCTTAAATTAATTAATGTATTAATTATTTTATCTTCTGTTTTAAAAGCTTGTGCACTAGATTGATAATTACGTTGTGCTACAATCATATTAATTAATTCTTTATTTAAATCAACATTAGATGATTCTAAAGTTTTTGAAATCATAATTCCAAATCCTTTATCTCCTGCTATTCCAACGTTTTCATTTCCAGCTTCTTGAGTTGCAGACCAAACATTTCCACTTTCAGGTTTTAATTTTTCTGGGTTAACAAATTTTGATAAAAATATTTGTCCAATTTTTTCTATTTTTTGATTTGTATATTGCCCAATAATTTCACCATTATTTAAAATTTCAAAAGATTTTAAATTACCTTCTGGATACCCATTTTGAGAAAGTTGTATTGTATGATTATCATGTTCTGATTTTCTAAGTGTACATTCCATATTTAAAGTAAGATTTTTAAAAATTTTTGATTTAATTGGTATAGTTGAATCAGAAATTAATTTACCTTCAGAATCAAATTTTAAATGAATAGTATGATCAATTTTTTCGTCATTTGAATGATTTATATCATTTGAGTGAATTTTTAAAATCCATTCATTATCTCCTTTTGTAATAGAAATGCTTATAGTTTGAGGTTTTCCATTTTTATCATAAATAGTAATATCATTTGTTTCTAAATTTGATATATCGTCATCAGAACCTGTTATACTATTAGTAGAATTAGCATTTTCAATTAAATCTGCATTTAATTTAATTACATTTGTTTGTTTTGATTTAAGAATTTCAGATTTTTTTAAATTAATAGGTTCTAATTTAGATATATTATTTAGATCGTTGTGTAAATCAAATTGATTTTGACCAGTTAAATACATTCCTTCCATATTGACAATATTTTTATCTTTATCTAATAAAAATTGCCCATTTCTCGTATAATATACGTAACCTTTAGAATTTAATACTCTAAAAAAACCATCTTGCACAATACCTAAGTCTAAATCTCTTCCTGTTTGAACTAATATTCCATTGCTAAAATTTTGTCTCATGTTAGAAACGCCAACACCAGATCCGATTAATCTGTTAGAGTAAAATGAATTAGATACTATATCAAAAAAAGAAAGAGTACTAGATTTAAATCCAACAGTAGAAGCATTTGCTATATTATTAGATACAACATCTATGTTATTACTATTTGCCATTAATCCACTAATCGCTTCCATAGTTGACATATTTTTTATTCCTTAATAATTAATTTTTAAATTGTTTTAAATGTATAATATTTATTTAAAAATTTTACGAATTTTTGATAATGTTGTCGTTCCCATTACACCTAGATCTATTATAGGATCTCTAGAAGAAGTAATAATACTGTGTACTAATGCTTCACATAAAATTTGAATTGGAATATCTTTATCTTTATTTTTAGCTACTACACTGACATTGTATTTTCCAGTAGGAACAGTTTTTTTATCTAAATCTAAACCATCCCATATAAAGCTGTATACTCCAGGTTCTGTATTGTTGATTTTTTTTACATGTAAAACTTTCCCCTTTCCATCTAATATTTTGATTTCAACTGATGTTGCATAACTAATCAAATCTATTCCAAATTCTGTATTGATATCTTTAGTATGTACAATTTGTGAACTAGGTATCATCACGCGATGACCAATTAAAGAAGATATTTGAATGTTTTGATTTTGATTTATTTTATCAGAAAAGTTTCCTACAGTATTATTTAATCTTTCAATTCCAGTTGCTGTATTAATTTGTGCTAATTGCGATGTTAGTTCAGTATTTTTAATGGGATCAGTAGGATCTTGATTTTTAATTTGAGCAATTAATAAGCTTAAAAAATTATTTTGTAAATCTAATGGATTAGAAGCATGATTTAAATCATTAGTACTTTTATCAATTATATTATTATTTATAGAAGAATTAATATTAATATTACTCATTTTCTATTCCTTTATTCTCCGATAGATAATGTTTTTAATATCATATTTTTTACAGTTTTTAAGACTTCTATATTAGCTTGATACGCTCTTGAAGCAGAAATATGATCTATTGTTTCTGTAATTGGATTAGTATTAGACTTTAAAACATATCCTTTTGTATTAGACAACGGATTATTAGGATCATATATCATTTGTATTGGATTTTTATCATTAACGATTGCTGCTATTTTTACTCCTCCCACTCCTGTTTTATTCGAATTAGATGATTCAAAAATAACTCTTTTTGCAATATATGGATAATATTTGCCATTTTTGTATATTATACTTTCTGAATTTGCTAAATTTGTAGCAATAATATTTATTTTTTCTGATTGTGCAGTCATTGCCGAACCTGCAATGTTAAGTATATTAAATAAAGACATATTTTTTATCCTTTTAGTACATGTATTATATTTTTAATCTCATTTTTTATAAATATTAAATTTTCTTCATATTTTAAAGTATTTTTGATAAATTCAATTCGTTCTCGATTCATGTCTACTGTATTTCCATCAATCTTAATGTTTTTAGTTTTTATGGGTTCGATGGAAAATAAAGAAATATTATTTTTTTGTAATTTTGGTGTTAAATGATTCTCTGAAGTTCGTTGTAAGGTAATTTTAAAAGAATTAGAATTATTTTGTTTTAATATTTTTTTAAAAGCATCTTTAAAGTTAATATCCATTGCTTTATAGTTAGGTGTTTCAGAATTAGCTATATTAGATGATAAAATTTCTTCTCTTTTAGCATACAAATTTAATAAATTTTCATTTAAATTAAACATTTTATTTATTTTTTCAAACATATTCATGCCCTTAGTTGATTTTATCAACTTATTTTAAAAATAATAATATTGTTATATTCTATTTTCTTAATACCAAATATTCTAATATTCAAAATTTATTTTAAATTGATTTTAAAATTTAAACTTATAAATTATGATTATATTATAAATTTTTAAAAACTTTAAATTTTAAAACATATTTACATTAAATTTTTACTTAATATTTTTTATTAAAAACGAACTATTAAAATATATGATATTTATGTCATTCTTAATAAATTAAATGTCAATGAGCATTCTAGTTAATAAGGAAAAAAATGAAATTAGTAAAATTTTTTTTTGTTTTATTATTTTTTTTATCTTTTAAAATTAATGCTGATGATTTGATAAATCATTTAAATGAATTTTTTAAGCAAGAGTATTCTCTTAATATAAATAATTTTAAAATAATAGTACATACTCCATTTGAAAAAAAACAAATTTGCAAAAAACCATACTTTTTATTAGCTAATAATTTTTATAATTTTGGTTTATTTGATGTTTTATATGTTTGTAATCAGAAACATCAATTGTTAAAAGTAGAATTACAAGTCACAGGAGAATATATTATAGCAAATAAAAAAATTCTTCGGGGCACAAAAATAAGTGAATCTGATTTAAAAGTTAAAATAGGACGTTTAGATAAATTACCTAATGGAACTTATATAAATAAAAAAGATGTTATCAATAGGGTAAATTTACGTGATATTCTACCTTTCCAACCCATTACCTCTTTTATGACACGTGTATTTTGGACTGTTATATCAAATCAAGAAGTTACTGTGAAAATTAAAGGAAAGAATTTTGAAATTATTACTTTTGGTAAAGCATTAGATAATGCTGGTATTAAGGAAAAAGTACGTGTAAAAGTTAGAAATGGAAAGATTATTACTGGAGTAATTAATAAAAATAGAGAAGTAATAGTTGTTTTATAAAGTGAATAATATTATATTTTATAAATAGTACATTTTAAAAGATGGAAAATTAATGAAAAAATTAATCGATATTTTTCAAAAAATAGATAACATTCTTCTTTTATTAGATGAAACAATGCATGAAGAGTATAAAAATTTATTAAATCCTCATACTGATATGAAAAAATTATTTGCTATTATTGAAAAAAAACAGAATTTGTTACATAAATTAACTGATGCAAAAAAAATACGCATATCGCTTGAACAAAGTTATAATATTTTTCCTCCTTATTTAAAATTTAATAAATTAAATCATTATTCAAATCAAATAATTAATAAATGTATACTTTTGAACAAAATAAACCTTAAAAACAAAAAATTAACAAAAAACAAATTTTATTTAAATCAAAATTTTTTAAATGTTTATAAATCTTATAATAACTCGATTTATAATATTCATGGAAATTTAGATAATTAATATTTTCAAAATTTTTATAAAGATATTAAATAATTTTAGTGATATTTAAAGAATCGACCAATTCATTGTTTCACCGGATAAAAAGGGTGTAATAAAATCTTTTCCAACACTAACTTTTTTTAAAATTTTATAAGGTTTTTTTATTAATGTAATACTTTCTTTATTTATTGGTATATTATAAAAATTTGGTCCATTTTTTGAGCAAAAAGATTCAAAATGTTTTAATGCTTTCATTTGTTCAAAAATAGTAATATAACATAATAAAGATGATGGAGCATTGAATATTCCTGCACATCCAATTAAATTAATTTTATTTTTATGAAGATGTGGTGCGCTATCACTTCCTAAAAAAAATCTTGTGCTTCCATTAGATATGGCTGTTCTTAGAGCATTTTGATGTATATTTCTTTTTAAAATAGGTAAACAATACAAATTCGGTTGAATTCCATTGATAAACATATTGTTTCTATTTAGCATTAAATGATGAGGTGTAATAGTTCCTGCTAAATATGATGAATTATTTTCTTCAATATAATCAACAGCTTCTTTAGTAGTAATATGTTCTAATATTATTTTTAGTTCTGGAAATATTTTACGTAATGGGATTAGTGTTTTTTCAATAAATTTAGCTTCTCGGTCATAAATATCAATATTAAAATTATTTTCTTCTCCATGAATTAGTAATGGCATTTTAATTTTTTGCATAATTTCTAATATATGAAAAATTTCACTAATTTTAGTTATACCTGTTTTTGAGTTTGTTGTAGATTGATTAGGATATAATTTAGCTCCTATGAATATTTTTTTAGAAAAACCGTATTGTAGTTCTTGTAAAGAAGTTTCTTTTGTTAAATAACAAGTCATTAATGGTTCAAATGTAGTAGTTAATTCAGATGCATCTATAATTCTACGCTTATAAGCAATAGCTCTCTTACAATTAATAATAGGTTTTTTAAGATTAGGCATGATTATTGCACGTTTATAAAATAATTGAGTATATTTTAAAACTTTTTTTAAAATTTTTTCATCTCTGAGATGAAGATGCCAATCATCAGGTTTAATTATTTTTATTTTGTTTAAAGAGGACATTTTTGAATGATTTAGTTTAAGGATAATAAATATTATTTAATGATATTTTATTTTATAGCATGTTCAATATTTCATAAGCAAGAAAATTTTATTCATGTTTAAAATAAAATATTTTTTAAATTCAAATTATAATATTTGAACTTTTTAGGTTAGTTTAAGATGAATCTTTTAAAATCTTTATTTTCTCTTAGTTTTATGACATTGATATCACGTATATTAGGTTTTTTTAGAGATCTCATAATTGCTCACATTTTTGGTGTTTCTATTTATACTGATGCTTTTTTTGTAGCTTTTAAGATTCCAAATTTATTACGTCGATTATTTTTTGAAGGTGCTTTTTCACAATCTTTTATTCCTATTTTAATATATTATAAATCAAATAAAAAAATAAAATATACAAAAGATTTTATTGCATCTTTATCAGGTTTAATTATTGTTTTGTTATCTATTATAATAATATTAGGAATAACATTTTCTGATGATTTAATTAAATTTAGTGCGCCAGGTTTTACTCAATCACTTCAAAAATTTAAAATATCTTGTACTTTATTAGAAATTATGTTTCCTTATGTTTTATTAGTTTCTTTGTCTTCTTTATATTCTTCTATTTTAAATAGTTGGAATTATTTTTCTATTCCTGCATTTGCACCATGTATTTTAAATATTACGATTATTATTTTTTCTATTTTTTTTAATAGTTTTTTTAAACCTTCAATTCTAATATTAGCTTGGTCTGTTATTGTGGGAGGAGTTATTCAATTAGTATATCAACTTCCATATTTGTCACAAATAAATATGCTAATATTTCCAAAATTTAATTTTAAAGATATTGGTCTTTTAAAAGTATTAAAAAAAATAGGTCCATCTCTTATTGGGTCGTCTGCAAATCAAATTTCTTTAATTTTTAATACTATTTTTAGTTCATTATTAAGTTCAGGTTCTATATCTTGGATGTATTATGCTGATAGATTAATTGAATTTCCAATAGGTATACTAGGTGTTTCTTTAAGTACAATTTTATTTACATCTTTATCAAAAAGTTATTCAAAAAATAAATTAAAAGAGTATAAGCAATTACTTAATTGGGGCTGTCGTATTGCTTTAATTTTGTCTTTACCTGCTTCTATTGTATTATTTATTCTTGCGAAACCATTGATTGTTATTTTATTTCAATATGGAAAATTTACAGATTTTGATGTGTTGATGACACAAAAGGCATTAGAATTATATTCTTTTGGTTTAGTTTCTTTTGTTTTAGTTAAAATTTTATCTTCAGCTTTTTATGCATCCCAAGAAATACATATTCCAACACGAATTTCGCTTTTTACTTTATTGATAACACAAATATTAAATCCATGTTTAATTTTCTATTTCCAACATGCAGGTTTAGCTTTATCTTTTAGCATATCTGGATGGATAAATTGTTTCTTATTATATTGGAAACTATATCAAAAAAGACTGATTTATTTTAATTTTAATGAATTAATGTTTATTTTCCGTTTATTAATTGCAATATTTTCTATGACATTTGTCTTAATTTTTATGTTATATTTTATACCTCTATATGGTATTAATTCTTTTGTTACTAAAATAATACGTTTATTTACAATCTTATTCATTACTGGAATAATTTATTTAATTAGTTTATATTTTTTAGGAATATCTTTTTTAAATAATTTGAATAAATAAAAAATAAAATTTCAATTTCAATATATATTATATAAATAATATAAACATATAATAAATGATATAAACATATTGATTTATATTATTAATATAATATTTATTATATAATAAAAAATGAATTATAATTTATTTTAACAATCATTTATTTTTTTAATTCTTTTTAATTTATCTCAAAACGGAGTTTTCAAATGAAAAAAAGAGCTCTTGCTATTCTAGTTTTATTAGTAAGCTTAGTTAGTAGTGTACAATCAAAAAGTAATGATGGATGGTATTTAGGTGCTAAAGTTGGATGGTCTAATTTTAATCTTTTAAAATATAAAGAAGTTCAATCTTTAAGTAATGATAAAAATACAAATGCTCCTGTTTTTGGATTATTTTTAGGATATGACTTTAATCCATATTTTGGTTTAGAAATAGAAAATGATACAACTGGAGTATCTCCTCATTTAATGTTCCAAAAATCTAAAGACATTATGCAAGCTAATAATGTTCAAATTTCAACAAAATTATCATATCCTATTTCAGATGATTTCCGACTATATACGCGATTAGGAGGGATGATGTTTTGGGAAAATCTAACATCTAAATCAGATTTAAAAACTATTGTAAGTAAGCATAGTTTGTTATTTCCTAGTTTATCTTTAGGTGCAGAATATATTTTTAATGATGAATTTATTACTCGCTTTGATTATACATGGAAAAGTAGTGTGGAAAAACTTATGAATTTATCAAAACCTACTTTAGGAGATGCAGTTATTTCTTTTGCATGGAAATTTGGAAAATCTAATATTAATGATATATTTACATCATATACACCAGAAACATCTCCTAACAAACAATATATTGCACTGAATGATAATATTAATTTTCCTTTTAATAGTACAGAATTAAGACCTATATCTTATGATAAATTAAAAAAAATTGACAATGAAATAAATAATATTAAATCAAAAAATATTTATATTACACTTTCAGGTCATACAGATAGAATAGGTAACAAAGAATATAATCAAAGATTATCTGAAGATCGTGCGTATAGTATTAAAAATTATTTTACTGCTCATGGAATATCTGAAAATCAAATAAATATTCAAGGAATGGGAAATCAGTACCCTTTAACTGATCAAGTATGTAAAGGTATAAAGAGTAGACCTTTATTAATTAGTTGTTTAGCGCCTGATCGTCGCGTAGAAATTGAGGTTGCTGCTAATCAATAATATTTTTTAATTTGATTTTTTGAGGAGATATTATTAATTAATTATATTAATTAATTATATTTAATAGTTTTTCGGAGAGAGAGAGATTCGAACTCTCGGATGATTTCTCATCGGCGGTTTTCAAGACCGCTGCCTTAAGCCACTCGGCCACCTCTCCATCATATTATAAATATTTAATTTAATCTCAATTAATTAATTATAGAATATTAATTCTAAAACATTCTATTGCAAAATGTAAAGATAATTTTTTTACTTTAATAAAACTTTTATATAAATATTTTCATATTTATAAAATTTTGTTTGTAATTTTATTTTTTTTTTTCTATAATAAAGAAAATAAGGCGTGTTGACAGATTGGCTATGTAGCGGATTGCAAATCCGTATAACCCGGTTCGATTCCGGGATACGCCTAAAAAAGCCCGGATGGTGAAATTGGTAGACACAAGGGACTTAAAATCCCTCGGCTTTAAAAGCTTTGCGGGTTCAAGTCCCGCTCCGGGTACCATTTTCACAATTAATTTAATAAAGCTTGATACACTTTGTATAGACTCGTTTTATTAATAATACTAAATTTTTTAAAATTTTTCTTTAAAATAAAATCATAATTAAAACAGCTATTCACAACAAATCTTAGCTCACCTCTGTATTTTAAGTATTTTACAGCATCAATTATAATATTGTTAATTATATTAAAATTTACTTTTAAATCATCATGGAATGGTGGATTTGATATAATTAAATCAAATTTATTAGATATATTAGAGTAAAGATTACTAGATAGAACTTGTGCTTTTAGTTGATTAGAAACAAGAGTTTCTTGGCTTGATAATATTGCAGATTCTTTATTATCTATCATAGTTACAAAAGAATTTGGTGATTTTTTTAATAAATACGCTGATAAGAATCCGGATCCACATCCTATATCTAATATTTCACCATGAATATTTTTAGAAAAAGTACAAGCAAGCATTTGACTGCCTAAATCTATTTTTTTATAACCAAAAACTCCTGGTAAACATTTTATATATAAATCTTTCCAAATATGTGTTTTAAAAAAATTTTTTAATATGAATTTTGTTTTATATTTAAGAATACCTGAAAATAAAATAGAATGTTTTGCACTGTCTAATTTTTTTAGTTTTGTCCATTTTTCTAATATTTTTATTGAACTTTTTACACCGCTTGAGTTATTTCCTACAATAAAAATTTCAGTTCCAATAGAAAAACAAGATAATAGGTTATATAATTGAAATTTTGCTTCTGATTTACTTTTAGGCCAATAGTAAATAAGTGTATTATAATTTTTTACAACTTTTTCTGATACAAGTAAATTATAATATATATTAGGTTTATTAATATTTTGTGTTTTATTTATGTAAACATTATCATTTATACTAAGGTGTAGACCTGTTTTTATACTAGATAAATATTTTGGTAACTCATCTTGTATATTGCCTGAAAAAAAAATTTTTTTATTTTTAAAAATATTTTGATGACGTAAAATAATTTGACTATTTTGAGAAAATAACAAGATTTTAATTTTCCTTATAAAGTTTATATTAAAATATTTAATATTTTTTATTAACTTATAGAATTGATATAAATTTTGTATGATATTAATTGTATTTAAATATTTTGAATTATCTAAAAACTCTAAAAAATAGAAATTGTTATCAAATGATATTTATATTATAATTTAATTAAATCCATTATTAATTAGTTTTTAAAAATAATACATGTACATTTAATATGCATATAAATATAAATTATTGAGCAATATATATGCAAAAAACGTCTATTGAAATAAAAGGTAGTAATTTCACATTATTAGTATTATACCTAAAGAGTAATAATATAGATTTAATTAATAAGTCATTATATAAAAAAATTCAAGAATATCCTCAATTTTTTAAAAATGCACCTATTATTCTTAATGTATCACATTTATCATTAAATCAAACAAATTGGAGAAAAATACAAGAAGTTGTTATTTCACACAGTTTTTTTATTGTAGGTGTAACTGGTTGTAAAGACAAATATCTTAAAAAAATTATTATTGATTCAGGTTTACCTGTTTTATTAGAAGGAAAAACAACAGAAAATACAGAAAATAATATCAATAAAAACATTAGTTTTTTTTATAAAAAACATAATTTTGAAAATACAATTAATACAAGAATAACAAAAAAGACAGAAAAAACACATATTATAAACACACCTGTTCGTTCAGGTCAAAAAATATATGCTAAATATTCTGATTTAATAGTCACAAATAATGTGAGTGCTGGAGCTGAATTAGTTGCTGATGGAAATATTCATATTTATGGATCAGTACGAGGTAGAGTACTTGCAGGCGCTAATGGAGATATTACAAGCAATATATTTTGTACAACATTATTTGCTGAATTATTATCAATATCTGGTGAATACTGGTTATCAGATCAAATACCATTAAAATTTATTGGAAAATCAGCTCAAATTTATTTAAGTAATAAAGTTTTAACTATAAATTCTCTTAGTTAAGTGTATTTTTAGGAACTTTTTATATGACACGGATTATTGTAGTTACTTCAGGGAAAGGAGGTGTAGGTAAAACTACTTCAAGTGCTGCTATTGCTACTGGTTTGGCAAAAAAAGGGAAAAAAACTGTTGTTATAGATTTTGATATAGGTTTAAGAAATTTAGATTTAATTATGGGATGCGAACGTAGAGTAGTATATGACTTTGTTAATGTTATTCAAGGTGAGGCAAAAATTAATCAAGCTTTAATTAAAGATAAAAAAACAAAAAATTTATTTATTTTACCAGCATCTCAAACTCGAGATAAAGATGCTTTAACATATTTAGGAGTTGAAAAAGTTTTAAATGAGTTAATTAAAATGGATTTCGATTTTATCATTTGTGATTCACCTGCCGGGATTGAGAAAGGAGCTATTTTATCATTATATTTTGCAGATGAAGCTATTATTACTGCAAATCCAGAAGTTTCTTCAGTTCGTGATTCCGATCGAATATTAGGAATTATATCATCTAAATCAAAAAGATCCGAACAGAATAATACTCCTATTAAGGAGTACCTTTTATTGACACGTTATAATCCAACACGAGTTAAAAACGGTGAAATGTTAAGTATGAATGATGTATTAGATATACTTCGTATACCAATTATTGGTGTAATTCCTGAAGATACTTCTGTGTTAAGAGCATCAAATCAAGGAGAATCTGTGATTTTAGATAACAATTCTAATGCAGGACATGCTTATTTTGATACAGTAAACAGATTGCTAGGTGAATATCATAAATTTCGTTTTATTGAAGAAGAAAAAAGAAGTTTTTTACGACGTTTATTCGGGAGATAGATATGGCTTTATTAGATTTTTTTTTATCCCGGAACAAAAACACTGCTCACGTAGCTAAAGAAAGATTGCAAATTATTGTTGCAGAACGAAGAAAATTTCAAAATGAACCAGATTATTTTCCACAATTAAAACGTGAAATACTTTCTGTAATTTGTAAATATGTAAACATAGAACCTAATATGGTCACAATACAGTTAGAACAAAAAAATGAAGAAATTTCTATATTAGAGTTGAATGTTGTTTTACCGGATTGACAATTTATAACAATTATATAAAAATTAAAATAATTTATCAAATTTAATCTATATTAAATATAATAATTAGATCAATACTGAAGTATATTTAGTATTTCAGTATTGACATTTTTATATTGAAATATGTGTATTTAAAAAATATTATTTAAATAATTAGGAACTACTTCAGTAGCATGTAAGAAGTTTTTGTTTTTTATATTAAATAAAGAAAATGGGATAATATCTTTTGCATTAGGTGATATAACTTTTATTTTTTTAAATTTTACAAAATCTTTGCATTTCATTTTTTCCCATCCATCACCAACAAGTAACCAATCATTATTAAAATATTTGATTTTTTTTTTAATTTCATCAAAATTAAGCAAAGATTCTGTTTTTTCTCCAATCCATAATAATTTTTTATCTCTAGTATATTTAGCCCAATATACCTTATCAGTTTTAGCATGAATAGCAATTAGTATTTTTTTTTGATTATATTTTCTCCACGCTTTTTCAGCTATAACGGATAAAGTTGAAATTCCTAAAATAGGAATTTTTAAACTTAAAGATAAACTTTGTGCAATACCTGTCGAAATTCGTATTCCAGTAAAATTACCTGGTCCTTTTGAAAAAGCTATATAATTAATTTCTGTAAGCTTTATATTCGAAATTAATAATATTTTATGAATCATTGGTAATATTTTTATAGTATGTTCTTTATTGCATTTATCTGATAATGTATATATATTTTTTTTTTTATATATAGCTACTGAGCAATAATTAATTGAAGTATCAATTGCTAAAATTATATTAGACATGCTTTTCTCAATATTCAAAACTCATTTATTTTATAATAGAAAATTTATTTTTTAAAAAATACAATAATTTTGATTTTTTAATATCATTAATATTTTAATGTTTAATAATTCTAACTAAATCAATACGATATTCTGTTGCTTTAACAATATGAAAAGCAAAAGAATTAATATTAATTATTTCTCCGGGGATAGGTAATTGGCCGTTTTGAGCTATTAGCAATCCTCCTAAAGAAGCACAATCGTCTTCTTGAATAAGTTCTTTTGTATTTAGTAGTTGTTGTAACGAATGTAAATCTGTTTCTCCTTTGACCAACCAGCTGTTCTGTTCTTTTATAATATCTGGTGTTTCATCAGCATCTGGAAACTCTCCAGCTATGGCTTCTAAAACATCTAATGGAGTAATTAAACCTTGTACTACACCGAATTCATTACTAACGATTACAAAACTTCCTTGAGCACGACGAAGTACACCTAGAAGATTTATAGGATCAAGAGTATCAGGTATAATTATAGGTGGTATTTGGGCAGCAAACTTATAAACATCTATATTTTTTTCAATAGCTACTAATAATTCTTTAGCACGTACAATACCAATAATTTCATCTAATTCACCTTTACAAACTGGAAATAAACTGTGAGGTGTATCTAGTAATTGAGTTCGAATTTCGTTGGTATTTTTTTCTGTATTAACCCAAGATATATTACTTCTTGGTGTCATAATACTTTTAATTGATCGTCCTGCTAACGTAAGTACTCCATTAATCATATACTTTTCTTCATCTTTAAACATTTCTGTTTCTAATGAAGGAACAATAGATGTTTTTTCATTATTATCTAATTGTGCTTTTTGATTATTTTTGTTTTGATTTTTTTCTCTTATCATTAATCGTAAAATTGCTTCAGCAGCTCTTTGTCTCATGGGTTTCCTAGATTGATTTTTCATAAAGTTATGTCGAGCTATTTGATTGAATATTTCAATTAAAATTGAAAATCCTATAGCTGCATATAAATATCCTTTTGGGATAGAAAATTTTAATGCTTCTGCAACTAAACTAAAACCAATCATTAATAAAAAACTAAGACATAAAACTACAACAGTTTGATGTAAATTAATAAAATTCGTTAATGCTTTTGAAGCTAATAACATAAGTATTGTAGCTAATATAACTGCAATCATCATAATTAATAATTGATTAACCATTCCCACTGCTGTAATAATAGCATCTAATGAAAAAACTGCATCTAGTACAACAATTTGAATAACTACAGCCCAAAATCCAGCATAATTTTTATTTTCTGTGTTTTCATGATCTTCATTTTCTAATCGTTCATGAAGTTCAATTGTAGCTTTAAACAACAAGAATAACCCGCCGATAAGTAAAATTAAATCACGAACTGATAAGGCAAAAAATCTATTATTAATAATCGGAGAAGTTAATGTTACAACCCAAGATATTAGTGACAATAATCCCAATCTCATTATCAATGCAAACCCTAAACCAATCAAACGTGCTTTATCTCTTTGATTGGGTGGTAATTTTTCTGATAAAATTGCTACAAAAATTAAATTATCAATTCCTAGCACTACTTCTAAAACAACTAGTGTTAATAAGCCGGCCCAAGTTGACGGTTCTAAAAAAAAATCCATCAGAAAAACTCCGTAGAAAAAAATAGGACAGCGTAGTATTTAATATATTAATATTACATGTTTTATTTTTAAGAAGATTAAAAAATCATTTAGATATAACTAGATCATATGTTTGAATAAACAGATTTTGAGAGAATTTATCTGCAAAGTTAAAATATTATATACTGAAATAATTTAATTTACGGACTATTGATTATTTGATAGTTTTTAATTATTAGAAAATTTATATTTAGAAAATAAGCCCTCTGATTTTTAGCAGAGGTCTTGTATAAAAGATTTTATTTATTTTTTTTATATAGAACATACGTTAATAGCAGAAGGACCTTTTTGTCCATCTTGAATTTCAAATTCAACATTTTGTCCTTCTGATAGTGTTTTAAAACCATTTCCTTGAATAGATGAAAAATGCACAAAAACATCTTTAGTTCCATTTGATGGCGTAATAAAACCAAAACCTTTAGATTCGTTAAACCACTTAACTTGACCTTTAATCTTACTCATTTTTTTTCCTTTGAAATTATTAATTTTTTGATTATGTTCAGAAATTAGAAACATTACTGCATGAGGCATGAATTTAAGATTTTTTAAGAAAAGTTTTTAACGTCTTCTACTCTAAAATTTTTTAATTTTAAAATGCCATGCATAAACAGAATTGTTGCTTTTTTCAACTATAATTTTTTTTTCCTAATGATTATAAACGTTTTTATATAAAAAAACAAGCTTAAAAAAATCTAAAAAAGATAAATTTTATTGAATATTTTCTCTTAATAGATATATTTCTACTAAGAGAAATTTTTTATTCGATTTATTTTACATGTATTTTCCACTATTTAAAGCTTGTATTCTTTTATCTACAGAAGGATGCGAAGCAAACAATTCAACAGTTGATTTAGATTTTCCATTAATACAAAACGCAATAATGCTATCAGATTCTTGTGGTTCATAACTTGATTTTAATTTATTTAATGCAGCAATCATTTTTTCACGACCAACTAATTTCGCAGAACTAGCATCAGCGTAAAATTCTCGATGCCTAGAAAACCACATAGTTATAACACTTGCAAACATGCCAAATGTTATTTCTAATATTGTTGAAATTATAAATAAAAAAAATGAATTTTTTTCATTTTCATCATTATTACTTAAGAATGTATTATTTAATATTTGTGAAATAATACGAGATATAAAAATAACAAAGGTATTCACTACTCCTTGTATTAAACTCATGGTAATCATATCACCATTAGCAATATGACTGATTTCATGTCCAAGAACTGCTTCTGCTTCATTTCGAGTCATGTTTTCTAGTAACCCTGAAGATACTGCAATTAATGCTGAATTACGTCGAGGACCTGTTGCAAATGCATTAATACCAACAGCATCATATGTTGCAATTTGAGGTGTTTTTATTCCTTTTTTTATTGCTTGTTTTCGTATGGTTTCAATTAGCCATTTTTCTGTATCATTACTAGGAGATTTAATTACTCTACCGTTTACTGAACGTAATGCAATCCATTTAGATATAAGAAGTGATACAAGCGAACCACTAAAACCAAATAAACCAGAAATAATTAATATACCATAAATGCTTTCAGAATTAATTCCTGTTATCGCAAGAATGAGAGCAAATGTTGATGTAACCGCTAAGTTAGTTAATAAGAAAAGAATAATACGTATCATAAGATATTATTTTCCTCAATTCAGGCAAAATAGTATTTTTTGAAATTAATTTAAAAAATAATAGTTATATAAATAATTTAAGTTTAAATGCAAATTTAAATTAAATATTTAAAAAATATTTTAAACCTAACATAGTTTTCTTAAAAAAGTCAAGATAGATGAATTAATTGTATTTTTAATCAAATTTATGCCAATTTCTTCCATCTTTTCTAATTATTTTATCTGAATTTTTTGGCCCCCATGTACCTGCAGCATATAATTGAAGACTATTTTTTTTAGTTTTTTTCCAAGCGTCTATAATTGGGTCAATCCATTTCCATGCTTCTTCTGTTTCTTCACGACATACAAATAAAGATTGTACTCCTTTCATGCTTTCTAATAAAAGTCTTTCATAAGCATCAATTTGGTTGTGAGTTTTTTTGATAGAAGAATTTGATTCAATTCTATTATTTGTTAATTCATATATTTCATTTAGTCCTGATATTTTTTTTAAAAAATCTATTTTAATACTTTCATTAGGCTCTAATCGTATAATTAATTTATTTTGAGATAAATTATTATTATGTTTTTTGAATAAGTTAATCGGCATATTTTTAAACACAATTACTATTTCTGAATATTTATGTGCTAATCTTTTACCTGTTCTTAAATAAAATGGTACATTAAACCATTTATCACTTTTAAGTTCAACTTTGATGCATACAAATGTTTCAGTTTGGCTTTTTGGGTTTGCACCATTTTCTTCTAAATATGCAGGTACTTTTTTACCGTTAATATTACCAGAAATATATTGACCTCGTACAGTTTGATTATTTATGTTTTCTATATCAATAGTTTTTAAAGCACGTAAAATTTTTATTTTCTCATTTCGAATATTTTCTGATGAGATATCTTTTGGTTGATCCATTGTAATTATAGTTAATATTTGTAAAAGATGATTCTGAACCATATCTCTTGTTTGTCCCATTTCATCAAAGTAGTTCCATCTATTTTCAATACCTACTTCTTCAGATACAGTAATTTGAATATGATCAATAATTTGATTATTCCAATTATTAAAAAATAATAAATTAGCAAAACGTAAAGAAAAAAGATTTAATATTGATTCCTTTCCTAAATAATGATCAATTCTGAAAATTTGTGATTCTAAAAAATATTTAGATATTTGATCATTAATTTCTTTGCATGTTTTTAAACATGTACCTAAAGGCTTTTCTATTATGATTCTTGATGGAAATAAATTTAAACCAATTTTTCCTAAGCCTTTAAAAATAGCATTAAAAGCACTTGGAGGTACAGCGCAATAATAAATAATTGTGTTTTTTGTTTGATCTAATATTTTTTTTAATTTTATAAAATAAAGATCTTTATAAACATCAATATTAAAAAAATGTAAACGTAAACTTAATTTATTCCAAACATTGTTATCAATGTCTTCTTTTAAAAATTTTTTAATTGCTATTTTTACTATTTTTATATATTCTTCTTTAGTCCAATCAGCACGACCTGCTCCAATTATACGTGTATCAGGATGTATTTTTTTAAATTTTTCTAATTTATACAAAGCAGGTAATAATTTCCTTCTAGCCAAGTCTCCTTTTGTCCCAAAAATAACCAAATCGCAAGCTTGAGTGATTTCTGTAATCATAAATTTTCTCTTTTTTTGAAATATAATATTTTTATACGTTTTAACAATTTAAAAAAAATAATAAACTATTTTTAAAATTAATTACTATTAAAATAAACATTGTTTAAGATTTTTTATTTGATATCAGGTATATTAATATTAAATCTAAAACTATTTTTATTAATTTTTGATAATAAATAAATATAAATATATGCTTGATACTTTTTATATTTTTTAGAAAAATTAGTTTTATATAAAATATATTGGATAATATTGAAATTAAATAAATTAATAGAGGTTTTTATGTTAACTCGTTTAAGAAGAACTAAAATTGTTGCTACTTTAGGACCTTCTACTGATCAAGGTAATAATCTTAAAAAAATTATTACAGCTGGAGTAAATGTTCTTCGTTTAAATTTTTCTCATGGTTCTCCTGATGAACATATAAAAAGAGCAAAAAAAGCAAGAGATATAATGTTAGATTTAAATTGTAATATTGCTTTACTTGGTGACTTACAAGGACCTAAAATCAGAATTTCTAAATTTAAAAAAAACAGTATTGTACTTTATAAAAATTCAGTTTTTATATTAGATTCAAATTTACAAGATAGTGATGGAAATCAAGAAAGAGTGGGCATTGATTATAAGAGATTACCACACGATTTAAATATTAATGATATTTTACTCTTAGATGATGGTAAAATACAACTAAAAGTATTTAAAGTTACAGATTTTGAAATATTTACTAAAGTTCTTATAGGAGGTATTTTATCCAATAATAAAGGTATTAATAAATTGGGTGGTGGATTATCAGCAGATGCTTTAACAGAAAAAGATAGAAAAGATATAATACTTGCTTCTAAAATAGATGTAGATTATTTAGCTATATCTTTTCCTAGATGTGGAGAAGATTTAAAAAAAGCAAGATTTTTATTAAATCAAGCTGGCAGTCAAGCTAAAATTATAGCAAAAATAGAACGTGCAGAAGCTGTAAGCACTCAAAATGCTATAGAAGATATAATATTATCTTCAGATGCTATTATGATTGCTAGAGGAGATTTAGGAGTAGAAATTGGAGATGCAGAGCTTGTAGGTATTCAAAAAAACTTAATTAGAAGTGCTAGAAAATTAAATAAAGTAGTTATCACTGCTACTCAAATGATGGAATCTATGATTTTCAATCCATTACCTACTCGCGCAGAAGTTATGGATGTTGCAAACGCTGTATTAGATGGAAGTGATGCAGTCATGTTATCTGCTGAAACTGCTTCTGGACAATACCCATCTGAAACTGTTCTAAATATGGCAAAAGTTTGTATGGGAGCTGAAAAAATACCAAGTATTAATGTATCTAGGCATCGTATTAATATAAAGTTTAATGATATAGAAGAAGCAATTGCTATGTCAGCTATGTATGCAGCAAATCATTTAAATGGTATTGCAGCAATTATTACCATGACAGAATCTGGAAAAACAGCTTTAATGACTTCTCGGATTACATCTGGATTGCCTATTTTTGCTTTATCTAAACATAAAAAAACTTTAAACTTATCAACTCTATATAGAGGGGTGGTTCCTATTTATTTTAATAGTAAAAAAGATGGAGTTCAAGCTGCTAATGAAGCTATAATGTTGTTATGTAAAAAAGGTTTCTTATGCAATAACGATTTAGTTATTGTAACTCAAGGTGATATAATGGGAACAACAGGAAAAACAAATACTAGTAGAATTTTAAAAGTAGTTTATTAAATTTAAATTATACAAATTAGATATATTATTTTAATTTTGATAGAATTATTTGAGATGTTTTAAAATATGAAATTAATTCTTTTTGTGTTAGTGGTTCTATAAAGCTAGCTTGAGCATATATTGGATTAATTGCATGTTTGTTAATCCATATTTCATAATGTAAATGTGGTCCAGTTGTTCTTCCGGTGTTTCCGGATAATGCAATTTTTTGGTTTATTTTTATTTTTTGACCTACTGTAACTAAAATTTTTTTAAGATGCATATATTTAGTTGTATATTGATTTTTATTGTTTAACACTATGTAAAAACCTGATGTTTTACTAAATGCTGTTTTGGTTATTTCACCATTACTAGTTGATAGTACTAAAGTACCTTCAGGCATTGCTAAATCAACTCCTAAATGACGACTTATATGATGTGTAATTGGATGAAGACGATGTAAATTAAAATGAGAAGAAATTCGGTATTTTTTTAAAAATGAAAAATCCATAATCATTTTTGATTTGTTAATGCCATTTATATTATAAAAATTTCCGTTAGTTGCTCGTATAGCATAATATGTTTTTCCTAAATTATTTACTTTTATTCCTAATAATATATTTTTATTTTTTTTTGAATTTATTTGTTTTTTCAAAAAAATTAAATTAAATGTACTATTAATATTTAGTTTACGAAAGTTTATTTGCCATTCTATTGCTTTAATAATAGTATTAATATCAGATAAATTTAATCCTGATTCGTATGCGCTTTTAAAAAAATTAGAATTTTTTTTAATATAAATTATTTTTTTAATAAATATGTTCTTTGATGAATATGGCAGAAAATCAGATTCATTTTGAATTTTTTTATAATTTTTAAAAATTTGAGTATTAACATTTTTATTTTTTTCTTTATTATTTTCTTTTGTATTGTTGCTTAATTGATTATTTGTTTTAATAAAATCAAATTGATTAAAAGATATTTTTTTGCCTTCTGTTAAAATACTACAACTTGATAATATTAAAGAAATAATAATAGTTTTGATAAAAAATATAGACATATTATAATAATCAAATATATTCTTTAAATATAAATAAATCTTTTTACAAATATGTCTCACTTTTTTATTCCTTACATATTTTAAGCAGATAATATATTGAGTAAAAAATTATAAAATAAATTTCATCTTAATTTTAAAAATAAAAACAATTTAAATAATTGATCTAGAATATTTTTTTAAGTGTTTTCTATATTATACTATAAATAATTTTTAAATTCTTCTTGTATTCTTAAACTGTTTATAAAAATTTTTAATAGATTGAATTTGAAATATTTATTTAATATATTATGTCGAAGAATCAACTTAATTTACATATTATATGTATTTAATAAAAAGTTTTTATAATTTAAACAATTATAAATATATTTTATAAGATATATTATGAATTTTCTTATCATTTTGTAAAGCATTTTTTTATTTAAGTTAAATTTATACATTAAAAATAATTTTAAATAAAATTTAATACTATTAATATCTTACATATTTAAAAAATGTTTCTTTTATATTTTTAATATGAAATTTATATTCATTTTGAAAAAAATATTTTATAATACCAACATTATAAGATGATATAAAAAGTTTATTTAGTTATGTCAGAATTTGTTGTTTTAAAAAATATTTCTGTGAATTTGTCCGATCGTTCTATTCTTCACGATATATCATTATCTTTAAAAGCTAATCGTATAATTACGTTAATTGGTCCTAATGGAGCTGGAAAATCTACTTTAATACGTGTGATTTTAGGATTAATCAAGCCTACATCAGGAATAGTTTTTCGTTCATCAAATATATCAATTGGTTATGTGCCTCAAAAATTATATCTTAATAATTTATTACCTATTACAGTAGAACGATTTATGCAATTATCTAGACATAAAAAAACTACAAATATTTTAAAAATATTAAAACGTGTAAAAGCAGAATCGTTCAGATATTTATCATTGAAAAAATTATCTGGTGGTGAAATGCAGCGTGTTTTATTAGCTAGAGCTTTATTAAATAATCCCAATTTACTTGTTTTAGATGAACCAGTACAAGGAGTTGATGTAATGGGCCAATTAGATTTGTATAATTTAATTCATTGTATACGTGATGAATTAAATTGTACTATCTTAATGGTTTCTCATGATTTAAATTTTGTTATGGCTCGAACTGATCATGTTATTTGTTTAAATAAACATATTTGTTGTTCGGGAAGTCCAAAAACAGTTTTTAAAAATTTAGAATTTATTTCAATATTTGGTTTAGATCGAATTCAAGAAATAGCAATTTATCATCATCGTCATGATCATATCCATCGATATTAAAGTTATAAAATAAAATTTTAGAGTATTTTATATTATGTTTGAATTAATTGTTCCAGGGTGGTTATCCGGAGTTTTTCTTTCTTTTGCTACAGGACCTTTAGGTGCTTTTGTAGTTTGGCGTCGTATGTCATCTTTTGGTGATACATTATCACATTCATCTTTACTTGCATTGGCAATATCTATAGTATTACAAACTAATTCATTTTATATTATTTTAGGCTTTGTGAGCCTACTTGCTTTTTTTTTAGCATGGTTAGAAAAAATACTACCGATTTCATTGGAAACTATATTAACTATAATATCACATAGCTCGCTATCTTTAGGGATAATATTAGTTAGTTTTTTTTCTAGTTCAAAGAAAATAGATTTCAATAGTTATTTATTTGGCGATCTATTATCTATAAAAATATCTGATTTGATTTCGATTTTTTTAGGAAGTATAACTGTTTTAATTGTTTTAATTGTTCGTTGGAATTCAATTTTATTAGTAACAGTTAATCCAGAGCTGGCTCAAATTGATGGAATTAATCTTTTTTATGTACGTTTAACTTTAATGTTAACAACTGCTTTAACTATTGCTATTGCAATTAAATTTGTAGGGGCATTATTAATCACTTCTCTTTTAGTAATCCCTCCTGCCACTGCACAATATTTTTCTAATTCTCCAGAAAAAATGGCAGTTATTGGAACTGTAGTAAGTATTCTTTCTATTACAGGAGGAATAATTTTATCTATATTTTTTAATTTCCCAACTAGTCCATCTATTGTATTGTTTTCTTCTTTTCTTTATTTATTAAGTGCTATAAAAAATTTTTTTTATAAAAAATTATAATTTTTATTTTTCAATAATTTTTATACCTAATTCATTTAAATCTTTATCTTTTAATATACTAGGAGCTTTAGTCATAAGACATGATGCAGAAGTTGTTTTAGGAAAAGCAATTACATCTCTAATATTATTTGTTTGTCTTAATAGCATAATTATTCTATCTAGTCCTAACGCTATTCCTGCGTGAGGTGGAGCACCATATTTTAATGCTTCTATTAAAAACCCAAATTTTTCTTTTTGATCTTTTTCATTTAAACCAATAATATTAAAAATTTTCTTTTGTATTTTTGCATCATGAATTCTAACTGAACCCCCTCCAATTTCATACCCATTAATTACTAAATCATAACTATCTGATAAAACATTATTTAAATCATTGAACAGTTTTTTTTCATGATTTTTTTTACATGAAGTAAAAGGATGATGAACAGAAGAAAATTTTCCAAAATTATCTTTTTTAAACATGGGAAAGTTTATGACCCATATAGGTTTCCAAATGTTTTTTTGATAGATTTTGAAATCATTTCCTAATTTTATACGTAACATTCCAAGAGATTTATTTACGATATCTTCTGTATCAGCTATTATAAATAAAATATCTCCATTTTTGGCACTGGTTTTATTTATAATTTTATTTAATATTACTTCGCTTAAAATTTTTTTGATTGAACTTTCAATACCTTCTTTGCCTATTTCATATTTTTTGATTTTTATATAAAATAATTTTTTTGCACCAAATTGATTAACATAATTACAATATTTTTCAATTTTTTTTCTATTTATTTGTTCACCTTTAGGAAAACATAACAAAGCTATTCTATTTTTTTTTGATAAGTCAATTTTAAAGAATTCAATAAATTTTTTTTTGTTAAAAATATTAAATATATCAACAATTTCTATAGGGTTACGTAAGTCAGGTTTATCTGATCCATATCGTTTTATTGCTTCGTGAAAAGATATTGTAGGAAATTTATTTAAATTATAATTAAGTGTTGTTAACCAAATTTTTTTTATTAGTTGTTCTATAATTTTCCTGATTTTTACAGCACTCATAAATGCAGTTTCAATATCAACTTGTGTAAATTCAGGTTGCCGATCAGATCTTAAATCTTCATCACGAAAACATTTTACTATTTGATAATATTTATCAATACCAGAGATCATTAATAATTGTTTAAATAATTGTGGTGATTGTGGTAAAGCATAAAATTTTCCTAAATAGTTTCGACTCGGAACTAAATAATCTCTAGCTCCTTCAGGGGTAGATTTTGTTAATAATGGTGTTTCAATATCTAAAAATTTTTTTTTTGTCATGAAAGTTCTGATTAAATCAGTAACTTGACTTCTAATCTTTAAATTTTTAAATAAAGAACATTTCCGAAGATCTAAATAACGATATTTTAATCTCAATTCATCACTATTATTATTTAAATAATCTAATGGAAGTGATTGTGAAATATTAAAAATATTTATTTTTTTAGCTAATATTTCTATGTCTCCAGTATCTAATTTTAAATTTTGATTTTTAATATCTCTTTTTTGTACAACTCCTATAATTTGAATACATGATTCATTTTTTAAACTTAATGCTTTTTTAAAGACAGTATGATTATTCAATTCAAAAATAACTTGTACAATTCCTGTATAGTCTCTCATGTCTATAAAAATAAATTGACCAAAATTTCTTATTTTATTGACCCAGCCAGATAAAATTACGGATTTGTGTAAATCAATTATTCTAATATTTCCACAATATTTAGTACGCATAAATTCTCTGTAAAATTTTATTTTTAATAATATTTTCTTACAATAGAGTTTTTGTATATAAACTCTTATAATATTAGTTGTTTAAAAGAAATAATTAAAAAATTTCTAGGGAATTATTATAGTATTTAATAAAATTAGTAGGTTTTTAAATTAGTTTATTAAAAAAGTTTTTAAATTACTATTAAAAATTTATATCGATTAACGACTTCTAAAAATAATTCTACCTTTTGTTAAATCATATGGTGTTAATTCAATAGTAACTTTATCACCTGTTAATATTCTAATATAATTTTTTCGCATTTTTCCTGAGATATGTGCTGTAATAATATGTTTATTTTCTAGTTCTACACGAAACATTGTATTTGGTAATGTATCGATAACTATTCCTTGCATTTCAATATTATCTTCTTTAGGCATTTTTTTTCTCTAACATGATAAACGATAAAAATTTTTTATAAAATTATAACTGATACTAGTCATTTTGACTAGTATGTTTTTAGAACTACAGAAAGATTTGATTTTTTAATTAGAAAAGTTTAAGTAACGTTCACTATCTATTGCTGCCATACAACCACTGGCAGAAGATGTAATTGCCTGTCTATATACATGATCTGTAACATCACCTGCAGCAAAAATACCTGGAATACTTGTTTGTGTATAGTTCCCATGTGTTTCTTTCTTAATTTTAATATATCCATTTTCTATTTCTAACTTATTTATAAAAATATCTGTGTTTGGAATATGTCCTATGGCAACAAATAATCCAGATACAATTATTTTTTTTTGAATATTTTCTTTTGAGTTGATATTATTTATCATTAAATGTGTAACACCTGAGTTGTTTCCTAGTATTTCTTTAATAGTATAATTTAAATAAAGTATTACTTTTTTATTTTTGACTAGTTTCTGTAATCGGTCAGTTAATATTTTTTCTGCTTTAAAATAATTTCTTCGATGTATTAAATGTATTTTTTTTACAAAGTTTGATAAGTACAATGTTTCTTCTATAGCTGTATTTCCTCCTCCAACTACCGCTATTTCTTTATCTTTATAAAAAAAACCATCACATATAGCACAAGTAGAAACACCTCTGCCTTTAAACTCTTCTTCTGAATTTAATCCTAAATAACGAGGATTGGAACCAGTAGCAATAATCACTGAATCAGCTGTATATTCGTTTTTTTCACCTAATAAAAAAAATGGTTTTTTATTAAATTCTACAGAAATAATTTTATCAGATATAATTTTTGTTTGATATTTTATCGCATGCTCATACATACGATGCATTAATTCTGCACCAGTAATTTGATGTTTATCTCCAGGCCAATTTTCAATTTCATTAGTATTCATTAATTGACCTCCTTTATTATCTCCAGTAAGAAGTATTGGATGTAAATTTGCTCTCGAAGCGTATACAGCGGCGGTATATCCAGCTGGACCTGATCCTAAAATAATAATTTTAGTATGTTTTATAGTTTTCACATTAGTTCCTTTTATAATAAAAATATTAAATTTATTACTACAATTATTTTTATGATTTTATAAACTATAAATATACAGATTTATATAAAATTTAATCATTTAATTTCAATGTTACTATGATGTAGTATAGTAAAATAAAATTATAAAATATAATGAAACAAAAAATTTTTAAATATTTATTTGATTAATCTAATTAAATCGTTAATTATAAAACAAAATATAATCAACGATATCTAAAAATTTTATCATTTTGTTAAAAAGATATAAAACTATGTTAAATCCTTATTTATTGCGCAAAGAATTACTTTCAGTTGCAAAAAAATTATTAAAGAAAGGTTTTCAATTAGATATTGCATTAATATCTGAAATGGAAAATAAAAGAAAAAAATTACAAATAAAAACTGAAAATTTACAATATCAACATAAATTATTATCAAATTTATTTAAACAATCAAAAATGTTAAAAGAAAATAATGAAAATTTAAAAAATAAAATCGTTCAATCCAATCAAGACTTAGATATATTAAAAAATGAATTCAATCTTTTAAAAGAAAAAATTTATAATTTTTCTATATCTATACCTAATATACCATCTTCAGATGTTCCAGAAGGAACTGGTTCACATAATAATAAAGAAATAAAATATTGGGGTGAGAAAAAAAAATATAATTTTCTTGTTCGAGATCATGTAGAAATAGGAAAAAAACTTAATCAAATAGACTGGAAATCTGCAGTTAAAATATCTGGTTCAAAATTTGTTGTTATTAAAGGAAATATTGCACTTTTACATAGAGCATTAAGTCAATTTATGTTAGATTTTCATACTACTCAACATGGTTATTTAGAGACACATGTTCCTTATCTAGTAAATTATGATGCTTTGTATGGTACAGGACAATTACCTAAATTTAGTGATGATTTATTTCATGTCAATAGTTTAGATAAAAAAAAATATATATTAATACCTACTGCAGAAGTTCCTCTAACTAATTTATTTAGAAATGAAATATTAGATGAAAAATATTTACCTATTATGTTAACTGCTTATACACCTTGTTTTAGATCAGAAGCTTATTCTTATGGACGTGATAGTAAAGGTTTAATTCGATTGCATCAATTTGATAAAGTAGAACTTGTACAAATTGTGCAACCAGAGTTATCTATGCAAACATTAGAAATATTAACCAATCATGCAGAAAAAATTTTACAGCTTTTAGAATTACCATACAGAAAAGTTTTATTGTGTGGTGGGGAAATGGGTTTCTCTGCAGCTAAAACATATGATTTAGAAGTATGGTTTCCTTCTCAAAATAGATATAGAGAAATTTCATCTTGTTCAAATATGGGTGATTTTCAAGCACGTCGTATGCAAACTAGGTATCGAAAACAATCAGAAAAGAAACATGATTTTGTACATACATTAAATGGATCTGGTTTAGCTATAGGTAGAACACTAGCAGCAATATTGGAAAATTATCAACAAGAAGATGGTCGAGTAAAAATTCCAAAGATATTACAAACTAAATATATGCAAGATATAAAATTTATAAACTAATTATATTTATAATAATTATTGGTGCAATAATGAATTCAATCTACAATTTTAGTGCTGGACCAGCTATCCTTCCTAAGGATGTTCTTTATAAAGCTCAAAAAGAATTAAAAAATTGGAATAATTTAGGTTGTTCTGTTATGGAGATCAGTCATCGTACTGAAGAGTTTCATCAAGTTATTACAGAAGCAGAAAAAGATTTAAGAGATTTATTAAATATACCTGATACTTATAAAATATTATTTTGTCAAGGAGGTGCTAGAGGTCAATTTTCAGCAATTCCTATGAATTTATTACGAAATTTTTTAACAGCTGATTATATTAATAGTGGTTATTGGTCTAATTCTGCATTTTTAGAATCAAAAAAATATTGTAATTCTAAAAATATATTAATTAGGAAAACAAAAAATAATAAAACTTATCTTTTAAAACCTTCACAATGGAATGTTAGTGATATCTCTGCATATATTCATTACTGTCCTAATGAAACTATAGATGGATTATCATTGTATGAAGAACCAAGTTTTAAGGATAAAATAGTTGTTGGAGATTTTTCATCATTTATTTTGTCTCGATCAATTGATATTAATAAATATGGGCTTATTTATGCTGGTGCTCAAAAAAATATTGGTCCTTCAGGAATTACAATTATTATTATTAGGCAAGATTTAATAGGATATGCTTCTAGACTATGCCCATCTATTTTTGATTACAATATTATGAATAAATATAATTCCATGTTTAACACACCTCCTACATTTGCTTGGTATTTATCAGGATTGGTTTTTAAATGGCTTAAAAAACAAGGTGGAATCAAAAAAATTGAACAATTAAATAAAAAAAAATCAGATTTATTATATCACGTTATAGATAATAGCAATTTTTATATTAATAATATAAATAAAAAAAATAGATCTCAGATGAATATTGTATTTCATTTATTTGATTCAGAGTTAAATCAAATTTTTTTAAAGGAATCGAAAAAATTTGGTTTATATGCTTTAAAAGGACATTTTATAGTTGGTGGTATGAGAGCTTCGATTTATAATGCTATGCCTTTTGAGGGCGTAAAACAGTTAGCAAAATTTATGTTATTTTTTGAAAAAAAATATGGATAAAAAATTTTTATTTCCAAAATAAAGAGCGTATATGTACTATGCAAAAAATTTTAAAATTAAGTCCAGTATCTTATGTAAATGGTGTTATTTATTTACCCGGCTCAAAAAGTATTTCAAATAGAGTGTTATTACTATCAGCTTTAGCTAATGGTTTAACTACTATTAATAATTTATTAGATAGTGAAGATACGCGATATATGTTATCTGCTTTACAGAAAATAGGAATTTGTTATTCCTTATCAGATAAAAATAAGACTTGTCATATTGAAGGTAATAGCCAATCATTTAGAGTAAAATATCCTATTTCATTATTTTTAGGAAACGCAGGAACAGCTATGAGACCACTTCTTTCTGCTTTTTCATTATATACAAATGATGTTACTTTAACTGGCAATAGTAGAATGCATGAAAGACCTATCAAACATCTTGTTAATGCTTTGCAACAAGGTGGTGCAATGATTGAATATAAAAATAATTTAGGATATCCTCCCATTTCTACAAAAGGTGGTTTTATAGGTGGTTTAATCACATTAAATGGAAGTATTTCTAGTCAGTTTTTAACATCATTATTAATGATTGCTCCACTAGCATTAAAAAATACAACTATATTTATAAAAGGCAATTTAGTTTCTAAACCGTATATAGATATTACAATAAACTTAATAAAATTATTTGGCGTAAATATTCGACATGATTCTTATTCTGTGTTTTATATTAAAGGAAATCAACAATATAAAACACCAGGTAATTATACAATCGAAGGAGATGCTTCTTCAGCGTCATATTTTCTAGCTGCTTCTGCAATTAAAGGTGGTTCGGTTAAAGTAGTAGGGGTTGGAAAAAAAAGTATTCAAGGTGATATAAAATTTGCTACTGTTCTTGAAAAGATGGGAGCAATTATTAATTGGGGTGATTCTTTTATTATATCTACTAAAAATAAATTAAAAGCAATAGATTTAGATATGAATCATATTCCTGATGCAGCTATGACTATTGCTATAGTAGCTTTATTTTCTAAAGGAACTACTATTCTTAGAAATATATATAATTGGAGAGTTAAGGAAACAGATAGATTATCTGCTATGACAAATGAATTAAAAAAAGTTGGAGCAATTGTTCAAGAGGGAAAAGATTTTTTATCTATCTCTCCACCTAATGGTTTAAAATTAGCTGAAATTAATACATACGATGATCATCGTATGGCAATGTGTTTTTCATTATTATGTTTATCTGATGTAGGTGTTAATATAGTTAATCCTGATTGTGTAGTTAAAACTTATCCAACATATTTTCAAGATTTTTCAGCTATTTGTAAAAAATAATAAATATTATAAAATTTTTAAAGTATTCATACTTAATAAATAATATCTTTTTTATTTCAAATATTTTATATGTATAAAAATATGAATAATAATATTCCTGTAATTACAATTGATGGGCCAAGTGGTTCTGGAAAAAGCACTTTATGTAATATAATAGCAGATAAATTAAATTGGTGTATTCTAGAATCTGGTGTAATATATAGACTATTAGCGATTCTAATATTAAAAAAAAATATTCCTATTATTGAAAAAAATATAATTTCTTTTATAAAAAATTTGAATTGTTCTTCATTTAAAAAAAAAAATAAAAACTCTAAAATAATTCATTTACAAATAGTTGGCGAAATAGCTTCTAAGTTAGCAACGTTTTCTAAAATTAGAAACATTTTACTTGAAAAACAAAGATATTTTCGTAAACTACCTGGTTTGATAGCAGAAGGAAGAGATATGGGAACAATAGTTTTTCCTGATGCTGTTGTTAAGTTTTTTTTAAACGCTAATTTAGAAACACGTGTTTATCGAAGAATACAACAATTTAAAAAGATAGGATTATCTATTAATTACAAAGAATTATTGCAACAATTAAAAATTCGTGATGAACGCGATCAAAATCGATTAATTTCTCCTTTATACCCATCAAAAGATGCTATAATATTAGATTCTACTAATATGACACTTTCTGAAGTCATCGAATACTCTATGAAAGAAATTAAGAAAAAAATAATTATATGATTTAATAAAAAAATTTAGAATTTAAATTATAAAAAATAAACTCTATAATAAGGATTATTATAAGATATATAAAACAAGCTCATTTTAACATGAAGTGAAAATGAACATTAATAAAAATTTTTTAATATTATTAATATGAATGAATCTTTCGCTCAATTATTTGAAGAATCACTAAAAGAAATTAAAACACGTCCTGGTTCTATTATTCGTGGAATTATTGTTTCTATAGAAAAAGATATAATTTTAGTTGATGCTGGTCTTAAATCTGAATCTTCAATTCCATTAGAACAATTTAAAAATTCTCAAGGTTTAATTGATGTAAAAGTTGGAGATTATGTTGATGTTGCTTTAGATGCTATCGAAGATGGATTTGGAGAAACACTGTTATCTCGTGAAAAAGCAAAAAGACATGAAGCATGGTTAGTACTAGAACAAGCACATGAAACATCAAAGACAGTAACTGGTATAATTAATGGCAAAGTCAAAGGTGGATTTACTGTTGAATTAAACGATATACGTGCGTTCTTGCCTGGTTCTTTAGTTGATATTAGACCTATTCGAGAAACTATTCATCTTGAAGGTAAAGAATTAGAATTTAAAGTAATAAAATTGGATCAAAAAAGAAATAACGTAGTTGTTTCACGTAGAGCTGTTATTGAATCAGAAAATAGTGCTGAAAGAAATCAATTGCTTGAAAACTTACAAGAAGGTATAAAAATTAAAGGAATTGTAAAAAATCTTACAGATTATGGGGCTTTTGTGGATCTAGGAGGTGTAGATGGATTGTTACATATTACAGATATGGCATGGAAAAGAGTCAAACATCCTAGTGAAATAGTTAATGTTGGCGATGAAATTCATGTTAAAATTTTAAAATTTGATAAAGAAAAAACACGTGTATCTCTTGGATTAAAACAACTAGGAGAAGATCCATGGATAGCTATTTCAAAACGTTATCCTGAAGGAATCAAATTAAGTGGTCGTGTTACAAATCTGACAGATTATGGTTGTTTTGTCGAAATTGAAGAAGGTGTAGAAGGGTTAGTTCATGTGTCAGAAATGGATTGGACCAATAAAAATATTCATCCTTCTAAAGTAGTTGCTGTAAACGATATAGTAGACGTTATAGTTTTAGATATTGACGAAGATCGTCGTCGTATTTCACTTGGATTAAAACAATGTAAAATTAATCCATGGCAAGAATTTTCTGAAACTCATAAAAAAGGAGTACATGTTGCTGGTAAAATTAAATCTATTACAGATTTCGGTATTTTTATCGGTTTAAAAGGAGGTATTGATGGGCTAGTACATTTATCTGATATTTCTTGGAAGGTTCCTGGTGAAGAAGCAGTTAAAGATTATAAAAAAGGTGATGAAATTTCAGCAGTAGTATTACAAGTTGATGCGGAAAGAGAACGTATTTCATTAGGTATTAAACAATTAGAAGAAGATCCTTTTAATACATATATTTCAAATTGTAAAAAAGGAATGATAATTAATGGACATATTAAATCTTTTGATAATAAACAAGTTATTGTAAAACTGTCAGAAGGTATTGATGGAAATATTAAGTTTTCTGATTCCTCTATTCAATACGAAGAATTTATAAAAAAATTTAAAATTAATGATAATATTTCCGTAAAAATATCTAATTTTGATCGAAAAAATAGAAGTATTAGTTTAAATATTCATATTATAGATAATAATGATGACAAAAAAGATATAAAAAATAAATTAAATAATAAACAAAACGATGAAATATTCTCTAATGTAATGGCGGAAGCTTTTAAAGCTGCTCAAAATACTGATTAATTAATTAAAAGTAAAAATATATTTTTTATTTTTATAATTAAAATTATCTAAAGTAAATAAATTTTTAAAATAGAGGATATATGACAAAATCAGAATTATTCGAAAGAATTTCAAAAAAAAAAACATATTGAACACAAAATAATAGAACTGGCTGTAAAAGAAATGTTAGAACATATGTCTCTTGCATTGGCTAATGGTAAACGAATTGAAATTCGAGGATTTGGAAGTTTTTCTGTACATTATCGAGTTTCTCGAATAGGTAGAAATCCTAAAACTGGAGAAACAATTAAGTTGAATGCAAAATATGTTCCTTACTTTAAGCCAGGAAAACAATTACGAAACCGAGCTAATATATATAAATAAAATATTTTAACATGTTATTTTAGAAACTAAGTTAATATATTTTTATAAACAACTTAGTTTCTATATTTTATTATCTTTTATTGAAATATTACTTAAATATTATTAAAGAGTATTCAAATGAAAAAAAAATTTATTGTAGCAAATTGGAAATTGAACGGAAATATTGAAACAATTTCTAATTTTTTAAAGTGCTTAAAATCAAAAATATCACTTTATTTAAAATATAATACAATTGTAATTGCACCTTCAACAATATATCTTGAAAGAGTTTATAGAAACATAAAAGATATAAACATTTTTATTGGTGCCCAAGATGTAGACATAAATCAAAAAGGAGCTTTTACAGGTGAAACATCTATATTAATGTTACAAGATATTGGTGTTCAATATGTCATTATCGGGCATTCTGAAAGACGTTTATTCCATAATGAAAGTAATGAATTAGTTGCAAAAAAATTTGGTTTAATTAAAAGTTTAAATTTAATTCCTATTTTATGTATAGGAGAAAATGAAATTGAAAAAAAACAAAATAACACTAAAAAAGTTATAAAAAATCAATTAGATATAATATTTGAAAATTTTGGAGAAAAAGCATTTATAAATACAATAATTGCATATGAACCAATTTGGGCGATTGGAACAGGTATGGCAGCAGATCCTATATATGTTCAATCAATACATAAATTTATAAAAAATTATATTAATCAATATAATACAAATAATTTAGAAAACTTAATTATTCAATATGGTGGTTCTGTTAATTCTAAAAATGCCAAAGGTTTTCTTGAACAACCTGATATTGATGGATTACTAATTGGTAGTGCTTCTTTAATATATGAAGAATTTTTAAAGATTCTTAAAATATCAAGTGATATTTTATATAAATAATTAATTTTTTATAAATTTTTTATATATCCATCCACCTAAATTTATACCTAATATTGGTGCAATTATAGATATTAAAAAATATGGAAAATAACTATTATTTACTCCAGTAAAAGCTATTTTCCCCCATCCCATTAAACTTAAAAAAATTCTAGGACCTAAGTCATGTGCTGGATTTAAAGTAATATTATTTAAAGATCCTAAAGATATATTAATAATTGAAACTAACATTCCTATTAAACATGGACTAAATTTTCTTTTAACTACAAAAAATCTTTTTTTATCGTTAATTCTCATAAGTATAATAATAAAAAATATTGAAATAATTATTCCTATTATAAAATCATGTATAAGAATATAATTTTTTTGAGGATAAATACAAAAAATTTCAGCTAATTGAAGACTTGCTTTTGTTCCTCGTATAATATGATATTTATGTTCAAATGATATCAATAAATTATGATATAAATAATATATTAATATTGTAAAAAAAAAAGAACCAGAGATTTGAGAAATAATATATGGAACCACTTTTTTTTTATTAAATTTATAGAATAACCAAAAAAAAATAGTAATAGCTGGGTTTAAATGAGCTCCAGATATTGAAATACTTAAATAAATTGACAAAGATACTGAAAAACCCCAAATCATACTCATTTCATATTGATTAAAATGAAAATTTGTCAATTTTGATGTTGCTAAACATCCAATTCCAAAAAATATTATTAAACCTGTGCCTAAAAATTCAAAAACACATTGTTGAAATATATTTTTTTGACTACATATATTCATTATTTTAATACCTATATAATTTTATTATATAATTATTTTTTTTAATTAGAAAATAAAACTAAAAATCTAGAGCGCCGGAAAAACCGGCACTAATTTTATATTAATAAAGTTTTTTAGCAGTGATTAACCAATCTTTTTTAAAAACACGTTTCATATTTTTTAGCGCATTTGTTATATCATTAAACACCATTTTTTCATTTTGAACACCGATACATTTACCTTTATAACCTTTAATTAATAATTCTACAGAATAAGCACCCATTCTAGAAGCTAGTATACGATCGTATACTACCGGAGCACCTCCTCTTTGGATGTGACCTAATATAGTAGCTCTTGTTTCACGATTAGTTTCATTTTCAATATATTTGGCTAATGCTTCTACATCACAGATATATTCTGTAATTGCAACTATCGCGTGTTTTTTACCTTTTGCAATACCTGCTCTTATTTCTGAAACTAGCTCTTCTTTTGTGTATTTAATTTCTGGAAGTACAATAAATTCACAGCCACCTGCAATTGCAGCAGCTAATGTTAAATCTCCACAATATCTTCCCATAACTTCTACGATGGAAATTCGTTGATGAGATGAAGAAGTATCTCGTAATCTATCAATAGCTTCAACAACTGTTTCTAAAGCAGTAAAATAACCAATTGTATAATCAGTACCTGCCACATCATTATCTATAGTTCCTGGAATACTAATACATGGCATGCCCATTTTTGTTAATTTTTGAGCTCCTATATAAGATCCATCACCTCCAATAACAACAAGTGCATCTATCTTTCTTTTTTTAAGATTTTTAATAGCTATACTTCGTATTTCATTTTTATAAAAACCAGAAAATCTAGCGGAACCAAGAAATGTACCACCTCTATTAATCATATCTGATACACTATATCTATCTAACTGTACCATTCGGTTTTGATATAGTCCTAAATAGCCATCATAAATTCCAAATACTTCTAATTTCTCACTTAATGCTGTTCTTACTACTCCCCTAATTGCTGCGTTCATTCCAGGAGCATCGCCACCACTGGTTAATACTCCAATTCTTTTAATCATGATAATCTCGTTTTTAACTACTATAAAAAATTATTTTCTATATATTTAATATTTAAAAATATATTTCTATAAATATATTTTAAATATTTTAAGATAACATATTAATTTTATATGGAAATTGAGAATTAAAAATATTAAAAAATTTTAACTAACTCTGATTGTATAATTTAAATATATATGTTTTATCAAAACTATATCTTCTCTTATATAAATAAGAGATGAGAATATTAATATATATTGATTTTAGATCGAAAATGTGTTTTAAAGAATTTATTTTAAATAATACCATTTAGTAGGAACGCATTGTTCATTAAATTCTAAAATAATTGGCACTGCGGTTGGAATTTCTAATTCTATAATTTTTTTATTATCAATTTTATTTAAATATTTCATTAATGCTCGCAATGAATTTCCATGTGCTACAATTAGTATTTTTTTTCTTTTTTTTAATTGTGGATAAATACATTGTTCCCAATAAGGAACAACTCTTTTGATGGTTAGTTCTAAACTTTCTCCTTTAGGAAGTTCATTAATATCAATATTAGAATAACGTATATCATTACTTGGAAAACGTTTATCTTTTATATCAATTTGAGGAGGACTAATATTAAAACTACGTCTCCATAAAAGAACTTGTTCATATCCATATTTTTGAATTATTTCATTTTTATTAAATCCCTCTAAAGCACCGTAGTGTCTTTCATTTAAACGCCATGATTTTTGAACTGATAACCAGGGCTGATTTAATTTTTTGAGAATATATTGTAAGGTGTATATTGCTCTTTTTAACATAGAAGTATATGCACAATCAAAAAAAAATTTTTCTTTTTTTAAAAGTAAACCTGTTTTTTTAGCTTCATTTTTTCCATTTTGACTTAGTTCTACATCATGCCATCCAGTAAATTTGTTTAATTGATTCCATTCACTTTCACCATGTCTAATTAAGACTACTTTATTCATAATTGTATCCTTTATGTTATATATATAAGATATATATTTTATAAAAATATTTTAATCAATTTTTTTTCGCATGTCATTATTTCTTTAAAATAAAACATACTTTTATATGTATTAAAAAATTAAATATTATATTTTATAAATCACATAATAAAATAATTTAAATAAAACATTCAGATATATAATAATAAAAGTACAGTTTATTATTTTTCAATACTGTACTTTTAATTGTCAAAATAAATTATTTAAATTTTTAAATATCAATTAAAATACGATTAAAATCTTCCAATATATTTTTGATTTTATTTAGAAAACTCACAGATTCTTTACCATCAATTAAACGATGATCATAAGATAATGCTAAATACATCATAGGAAGAATTTTAATTTCTCCATTTATAGCCATTGGACGTTCTTTAATAGCATGCATTCCTAATATCGCCGTTTGAGGTGGATTTATAATTGGTGTTGACATTAAAGATCCAAAAACACCACCATTAGTAATAGTAAAATTTCCTCCAATTAATTCGTCTAATTTTATTTTATTATTAACACTTTTAATAGAAAATTCTTTTATTTTTTTTTCTATATCTGCCATTGACATTTTATCAGCATCTTTTAATACTGGAGTAATTAAACCCCTCGGTGTTGAAACAGCAATACTAATATCAAAATTTTTATAAAAAACAATATCTGTTTTATCAATAGTAGCATTTATTTCTGGAAACATCTTTAATGCTTCTACTACCGATTTCACAAAAAAAGACATAAATCCAATACGAATACCATATTTTTGTTCAAAAGATTTATTATATTTTTTTCGTAAAGAAATAATTGATTGCATGTTTACTTCATTAAAAGTAGTAAGCATAGCTGTATTATTTTTTGTTTGTAATAGTCGTTCAGCTATTTTTTGACGTAATCGAGTCATTTTGACTCTATATGTATTATGTGAGTGATTGAAAAAATTATTTGGATTAGAAGTTTTCTGAATATTTTTTTTAATATCTTGTTTTCTAAATGTATCATTTAAATGATTAGGTATAATAGAAGATTCATCAATATTATTAATTTTTATGAAACGTCTAGCAGAAGGTGTGAAATAATTATTTACATATTTATTTAAAGTAGGATGAACATCCTTATCCTTATCAGGAATATCAATTTTTTTTATTGAAGTAATTTTTTCTTTTATTACTGAATTTATTTTTTTTTTTTCAGTGTTATTTATTTTAGTTATTCTTCCTATTATTTGATTTGATTTAACAATTGAACCGTTTTTTTCTAAAATAACACTTAATACTCCATTACATGGAGATGATACTTCTAACATAATTTTATCTGTTTCAATATCAACTATATTTTCATCGCAATATACTGTTTCTCCTATTTTTTTATGCCATATTACTATTACTGCATCATTTATAGAATCCGGTAGATCTGGAACAAGAATATTAATTGTATTCATTTGTTATTCCTATTATTTAATTAAGTATCAAATTTAATGCATTGTATATCAATTGTTCTTGTTCTTTTTTGTGTAGTACAATATGACCTACTGCAGGAGATGCAGAAGCTGAACGGCCAATATAATTTAATTTTGAAGACAACGGTAGAATATTGTGTAAATAATTGCTTATATAAAACCATGCACCTTGATTGTATGGTTCTTCTTGACACCAAATAAAATCTTTAATATAAAAATATTTTTTTAATATATTTGATATTTCACTAATTGGAAATGGATATAATTGTTCAATTCGAATGATAACAATATTCATAATTTTATTTTTATTTCTATATTCTAAAAGATCATAATATATTTTACCAGAACAAAAAATAACACGTTTAATTTGTGTTAAATTATTATCATTTTCATCTATTACTTTTTTAAAATCATTCTTAATTATATCTTTTAAAGAAGACGCAGCCATCGGATGTCGTAAAATAGATTTAGGAGTGAAAATAATTAATGGTTTACGAATATTTTGAAATACTTGTTTTCTTAATAAATGAAATATTTGTGCAGATGTAGTAGGAATACAAATTTGTATATTATTTTGCGCACAAAGTTGCAGAAATCGTTCAATTCGACCTGATGAATGCTCTGGTCCTTGTCCTTCATAACCATGAGGTAAAAAAATAACTAAATTAGACGTTTTATTCCATTTTTGTTCACTAGAACTAATAAATTGATCAATCACTACTTGAGCTCCATTAATAAAATCTCCAAATTGTGCTTCCCAAATAGTTAAAGTATTTGAAGAATATAATGAATATCCATATTCAAAAGCTAAAACCGCTTCTTCTGATAAAACAGAATCCCAAATTTCAAATTTTCCTTGATTATGTTTAATATGTTGTAAAGGGATATAAATGGACCCATTATTTTGATCATGAATACAAGCATGACGATGAAAAAATGTTCCCCTTCGAAGATCTTCGCCTGAAAGACGACATGAAATACCTTCATTCAATATTGTTGCATATGCTAAAGATTCGGCAGCACCCCAGTCGAATAATTTTTTTTCTTTAGACATTTCAATTCTATCTTGATAGATTTTTTTAACTCTCCGATGTATTTCCATAGATTGAGGAAGGGTATTAACTCTATAGAATAATTTTTGAAGATCTTTTAAATTTAATTTGTTTGAATTTTTTTTTATTTTAAAAAGATTTAAATTTTCATCTTGAAAATTTATATTTTTCTTTTGACAAAAAATTGTTTTTCCTTTTTCTAATTTATCAGAATATTCTTCTACTATTTTATTAATATCATTTTTTGTAATTACTTTTTGATTAATTAATAAATTAGAATATATTTCTCTAATTGTAGGATGATTTTGAATTTTCTTATACATAATAGGTTGAGTTACAAAAGGATCATCTACTTCATTATGACCATGTCTTCTATAACACACTAAATCTATAAAAACATCTTTATTGAATTTTTTCTTAAAATCTAAAGCTAACTGAATCGCAAAAATAGAAGCTTCTATATCATCAGCATTTACATGGAAAATAGGTGCTTGAATTAATTTTGCAATATCAGTACAATATTTACTAGATCGAAGATGTTTAGGATTTGAAGTAGTAAAACCAATTTGATTATTAATTACAATATGAACTGTACCTCCTATTGTATAACCTTCAGTTTGAGACATATTTAATGTTTCTTGTACTACACCCTGTCCAATAATTGAAGCATCTCCATGAATGCTAATAGATAAAATCTGACTTTTTAAACATTTTAATTTATCTATGGATGCTCTTGTCACACCAAGAATAACTGGATTAATTATTTCCAAATGTGATGGATTATATTCTAACTGTAAATTAATAATTTTATTTTCATTTTTAATATGTGAAAAACCTCCTTTATGATACTTAACATCTCCACTTCTTTCTGTAGATATATTTCTTCCAGAAAATTCATCAAATAATATTTTAGGGTTTTTATTTAGAACATTTACTAATACGTTTAATCTTCCTCTATGAGCCATTCCTATAATAATATCTGAAATATTATTATTTTTAGAATAACGTATTATTTCATGTAACATTGTAATAAGTGTTTCTGATCCTTCTAAAGAAAATCGTTTTGTACCAGAAAATTTTTTTCCTAAATATTTTTCTAAAGTTTCTGCATAAATAACTTCTTTTAAGAATTCTACTCTTTTTTGTTCTGAAATTAAATTTTCTTGAAAGTATAATTCTATATATTCTGTAATCCATTTTTTTTGATATACATTATCAATATACATATATTCAAAACCAATAGAATTACAATATTTTTTATTTAGTTTATTATATAAATCTATTATTTTTATTTTATAATGAGGATTTTTTTGAAAATTAATTTCTACTGTTTTTTCTAATTCATTCTTATTAAATTCATAAAAAAAAAGTTCTAAATATGGATATTTTTTTTGTTTTTTTAATTGAATTGGATCTATTAAAGATTTTTTATAGCCTTTTTTTTTAAAAAAATTAATCATTTGATTAATTTTTTCATTTAATTGATTATTATTTTTTTGATTGGATTCTTTAAATTTTTCTTTTTTATTATTATTTAAAATATAATTTAAAAGATTATTATTTTCTATAACATTTTCATTATTAATAGATAAATTTATAAATTCTTTTTCCCATGTAGCATGAATAGATGATGGGTTTCTTAAAAATTCTTGATATATAAACTCAATATATTTTTGATTATCAGAAGATAACCAAGAAGAGTCAAATAATTTTTCTATCATATTTTTATTCATAATGTTTCATCTGAAGTTTTAATGAATTATTTTTAAACTTAAATAATACTTTTTGATAATTATGCAGGATTATAAATATCAATAAAAATAACATCTAAATTATATGTTTTGTGAAGCCATTCACCTAAAGATTTAATTCCATCTTTTTCACTACAGTAATGTCCAAGTGCAAAAAAATGTATACCTAACTCTTTAGCAATATATATTGTTTCTTCAGAAACTTCTCCTGTTAAAAAAGCATCAATTCCAAATTTATATGCTTCTTTAATAAAATTTTGTCCTTTTCCACTACACCAGGCTATACGATTGATATAATTTGGAGCATTTTTGTAAAAGTGTATAGGTTTTTTTTTAAAAATTTTTTCTATCTTTTTTGAAAAATCAAAACCACTTATTCTAGGTTCTAAAACACCCCATAAAACATAAGGTAAAATTTCACCTTTAACAAAAATATTTAATTTTTTAGAAATTTGTATATTATTACCTAATTCTGGATGAATATCTAATGGTAGATGCCAACTATATAAATTAATATTATGAGTTAGTATAGTTTTTAATCTATTTCTTTGTACATTATGAATATACTTAGGTTCTTTATTCCATAAATATCCATGATGAACAATAATAGCATTAGCTTTATGATGTAAAGCTGCATCTAACAAATCTTGACATATACTTACCCCTGTAATAATTTTTTTAACTATTTTATCTCCTTCTATTTGTAATCCATTAGGTACTATATCGTGATTATAATTGTTAAATAATTTTTCATTAATAATTTTTTCTAAAACAAAATTTTTCATATAATTTAATCTTTTTCTTATTTTAAAATAATCGAGCTAGTTGGTATGCTGATAAAAATTTTTCTTTACTATTTTTATAATTTATAATTGGTTTTGGATAATCTATTTTACAATCATTTTTAATGATCCATTCATATGGATTATGAATATAATTATTTGGTATTATTTTTAGTTCAGGTAGATATTTTTTTATAAACACACCTGATTTATCAAAAATTTTAGATTGACGTAATGGATTGAAAATACGTATATAAGGTGTTGAATCACTACCAATTGAAGCAGACCACTGCCATCCCCCATTATTTAATGCATAATCTCCATCAATTAAATTGTACATAAAATATTTTTCACCTTCTCTCCAATCTATTAAAAGATTTTTTACTAAAAAGCTAGATGTAATCATTCTTAATCTATTATGCATCCATCCTGTTTTATTTAATTGTTTCATAGCTGCATCAATTATAGGAAAACCAGTTTGTCCATTTTTCCAAGCATTAAAATAATTTATATTATTTTCCCAATGAATTTTTTTTTCCCATTTTAGTAATGATTGAGATTTTCCAAGTATGGGAAAATTAATTAATAAATGATAATAAAACTCACGCCATATTATTTCATTTACCCAAGATGAATTAAGTATTATAGTTAATTCTGTTTTTTGATATTTTTTTAAAATCATTTGTAAACAATATCTTGCAGATATTACTCCTAAAGATAAATAAGGAGAGAGCATACTGGTATTATTTAAAGATGGAAAATTTCTTTTTAAAAAATAATCTTCCAGTTTATGACTACAAAAATATTTGAATTTATTAATAGCTTTTTTTTCGCCAATAGGAAATAAATGTGGATTAAATTTTATATTAGAATTTTTAATAAAATGTACTGGAAATATATTATAGTTATGAATATTTCTTTTTTTAGGAACAGGAAAACATATCGGAATGTTTTTTGATAAAGAATCTATTATTTTTTTTTTAAAAAAATAAAATTTTTTGTAAGATTTATTATTTTTATTTTTTATTTTACTAGGTTCAATTAAAAGACTATCATGAAAACCTTTAATAAAAACACCTTGTTTAGATAATTTTTGAGTAATTAAATTATCTCTATTTTGTTCATTTGTTTCGTATTGATAATTATAAAATAAACGATTAACTTTATTTTTTTTACAGAAATAAAATAAATACTCCGCAGAATTTAAAAAATCAGTACATTCATGATGATGCAAAATAATATTTAATTCTAGCAATTCTTTTTGTAAAAACATTAGATTTTGATAAAGAAAAGATATTTTTTTAATAGAAACATAATGTTTATTCCATTGTTCTGGAGTAAAAATAAATAAACCTATTACTTTATCTGTATTAGATAAACATGCGTTATATAAAGCTGTGTTATCATATATACGAAGATCATTACGAAACCATATTAAATTTTTATTCATGATTTTAATGTTAAAGTTTTTATATTTATAAAAATAACATATTATAGTTTTATTAAAAATTTTAGTAAATTTTAAAATATTATTTTTTAGCAAATTAAAAATAAAAAATATTTTTAAAATATTAATTTATTATAAGTGAAATAAATATAAATTATAAAAAATTTTCTAAACTAAACAAATTTAGTTTTATATACTTTAAAAGTATTTTGTTACTTTATATCTTTTAAGTAAAAATTTAATTTTTAAAAAATTTATTTTAATACATAGGCAAAAATATGGAAAAAATAGGTATTTTTTTTGGAAGTGATACTGGGAATACAGAAAAAATAGCAAAAATCATCCACCAAAAAATTGGAAAACACAACTCTTTTTTATATGATATTAGCAATACCTCTAAAAAAGATATAGAAAGCTTTAATAATTTAATATTTGGTATTCCCACTTGGTATTACGGTGAAGTTCAATGTGATTGGGATGATTTTTTGCCTATTTTAAAAAAAATAAATTTTTCAAATAAAACTATTGCGCTTTTTGGATGCGGTGATCAAGAAGATTATAGTGAATATTTTTGTGATGCATTAAGTGTAATATATAAAATTATAAAAAAAAATCAGGCAAAAATAATTGGGAAATGGCCGACTAAAGGATACAATTTTGATTCTTCTAAAGCTTTGTTAAATCAAGATCATTTTATAGGATTAATTTTAGATGAAGATCGTCAATCAGATCAAACTAAACATCGTATTAAACAATGGATAAAAAATATCATTTCGGAATTTTATTAAAAATATTATACAAATAATTTATTTATCTATCAAATAAAAGAAATACTATGAGTGTTAAAATAAAGCAGTTTAGTTTGTTAAAGGGTATACCAAGAAAAAAACATCGTAAAAACATTGAAATAAATCATATAAATCTTCCATTTTCAGGTAAAGATATTTGGACATTATATGAACTATCTTGGTTAAATTTAAATGGATTACCACAAATTGCTATTGCTAGAATAGAATTTGACATTAAAACTATAAATATTATTGAATCTAAAAGTTTAAAATTATATATAAATAGTTTTAATCAAATGAAATTTGAAACAAGCACAAATTTAATAAAAAAAATTACATATGATTTTAATAAATGTGCAATAGGAAAAGTTTTTGTAAAATTATTTAATTTAAATGAGATTGAAAATATAGGTATATCAAAATTTTTAGGTATTTGTATAGATAATAAAAATATTTCAATAAAATCATATAATTATAATAAACTATTACTTAAAAATTCTTCTAACACACAAGAAGTAGTTACTGAATCTTTATATAGTGATTTGTTTAAATCAAATTGTCCTGTAACTTATCAACCTGATTGGGCATCAATAAATATTATATATACTGGTCAAAAAATTAGTCATACTGCATTATTACAATATTTAATTTCTTTCCGAACTCATAATGAATTTCATGAAGAATGTATTGAAAGAATATTTAATGATATTCAAGATATTTGTCGTCCTAAAAAACTTAGTGTATATGCTAGATATACTCGAAGAGGAGGTATTGATATCAACCCATGGCGTAGTAATATTGCCTTTAAACCTTCTTTAGTGAGATTAGCCAGACAATAAAATTATTTATTAAATATTTTATACTTTTTTTTAATATGCAGTATTAAGTACAAACTTAATACTGCTATTTCATAAATTACAAATATAAATTTATTTTATTTATTTCGTAGAAACTAATGTAACTAAATCTAAAACTTTACTAGAATAACCAGTTTCATTATCATACCATGCAATAAGTTTTGCAAAATTTTTATTTAATGATAAACCTGCTTTTATATCAAATATTGAAGTTAATTCTTGTCCATTAAAATCTGATGATACTACCTCATCTTCTGTGTATCCTAAAATTCCCTTCATATTTTCTTTTGAAGCACGCTTAATGACTGAACATATTTCTTCATATGTTGCTGATTTTTTATAACGTACTGTTAAATCTACAACAGATACATTTGATGTAGGAACACGAAAAGCCATACCTGTTAATTTTCCATTTAAATTTGGTAAAACTTTTCCCACCGCAATAGCTGCACCAGTTGATGAAGGAATAATATTTTGTAATACTCCTCTACCTCCTCTCCAATCTTTATTTGAAGCACTATCAACAACTTTTTGAGTAGCTGTTGTAGCATGCACAGTAGTCATTAAACCTTCAATAATATTAAAATTATCGTCTATTACTTTTGATAAAGGAGCTAAACAATTAGTTGTACAAGATGCATTAGATACAATATTTTCACCTTGATATTTATCAAAATTAGCTCCTCTAACAAACATAGGAATATCATCTTTAGAAGGTCCAGTTATTACAACTTTTTTTGCTCCTGCTAAAATATGTTGATAAGCAGCTTCTCTTGTTAAAAAAAGACCTGTAGATTCAATTACTACATCAATTGATAAATCATTCCACATTAACTTTTTAGGATCTTTTATTGAAGTGATTCTAATTTTTTTTTCATTAACAATAATATTTTTATTTTTTACTTCAATATTGTTTTTAAAAACGCCATGTGTAGAGTCATACTTTAACATATAAGCTATATATTCAGGATCCATTAAGTCATTTATTGCTAAAATTTCAATATTTTTTCGTTTTTGAGCTAACCGAAACAAAACACGTCCAATACGACCAAAGCCATTTATACCTACTTTAATAGTCATAATTTCACCATTATTTTGTTAGTAAATTATCAATTAAAATTAAATTTATAAAAAAATTTTAATTAACTAAAAAATATTTTTTTGACAATGTTAAAAAACTAAAATTTTTTTAACATCTTACTCGGATCTATTTTTGAAGCATAATATGAAGGATACCAATTTGAAATAATTCCTATTATTATAGTACTAATGAAAATAATAATTGTATCTGATAAATTTAACTTTAATAACAAAAAATGATGATAATAAACATTATTTATTAATAAGCTATTACTAAAATATTTATCTAAAAAAAATATAATTTTTTTACTATTTAAAACAGTTATAATTCCAGTTATTGAACCTATCAAATTTCCTATTAACACAAAACGAAAACCATAATATAAAAAAATTAATTGAATAAGAAAATTATTAGCACCGATACTACGTAAAATAGAAATATCTTTTATTTTTTTAGAAATGGATAGTAAAGATATAGATATAACACTAAAAGAAGAAATGATTATTAGCAAGAATAATGTGATATATATTATTGTTTTAATTTTTTTAATATCATCATATACATATTTATAATCATTTATCCAAGTATATAAAAAAACAGGAATTTGAATTTTTTTAGCTACATCTAAAATAATTTTATTAGCTTCTAATGGATTTGACATATATAATTCAATAGTATTGATATTTTTTTTTATATTGAAATTATTTTTAAAAAAAGAAAAAGGAATTAGTCCAATATTAGAATTTGAAATTCCATTAGAATGAAATATAGACTTAATTTGAAAAGAAAATATTTTAATTTTTTTTAATTGAAAAGAAAACTTATCATTTAAAATTATTATATTAATCCAATCTCCTTCTTTTATTAATAAATCTTTCGATAAATCAGAAGAAATAATTATTTGATTACTCTTAAAATTATGTAACTTTGATAACTGATATATTTTTTTTTGAAAAGAAAAATATTTTTTTATATATTTTATATTTTTAAAACTTTTAATATTAAATAATCGAATATCATTATTTTTTAATAAAACTCCATTCATTAAAATATATGGTTCAGAATAATTAATTCCCGATACATAATTAATTTTTTTTATAATTTCTTCCCAATAAAAAAATGGCTGATTTATTGATTTTATAACACCGTGAGGTAACGATGATAGAATATTTTTATTAATTAATATTTTAAAACCATTTAGAGCACTAATACTGATAATCAATATAAAAACACTCACAGAAATTCCTATTCTAGATAGAATAGAAATCAAAAACATTATGTGATTTTTATTATTTTGAAAATATAATCGTTTCGCAATAAAAAAAGGTAAAAAATTCATTTAATATTTTTTTTTATATTTAGTTGACTGTCTTTTATTTCAAATAAAACATGTGCTTTTTTTGCAAGAAAAAGATCATGTGTTACAATTAAAAAAGAAGTATTTAAATTACTATTTAGTTCGAATATTAAATCAAAAATTATTCTTGCATTATAAGAATCTAAATGACCAGTAGGTTCATCTGCTATTATTAGTTTTGGTTTGTTAACAAAAGCACGGGCAATAGCTACTCGTTGTCTTTCTCCACCAGACAACTCAGATGGATATTTATTAATTTTTTTTTCTAAATTAACTTTCATTAATATTTCATATGATTTTTCTTTAGCTTCTTTAACACTTTTATTACTAATTAATAATGGCATTGCAACGTTTTCAAGTACATTAAAATCTAAAAGTAAATGATGAAATTGATAAATAAATCCTAAATTTAAATTTCTTAATTTAGCAATTTGATTGGAAGACATTAAATTTAACGGTATACCATTAAATAAAATAGTTCCAGAAGTAGGTTTTTCTAAACCACTCATTAAGTGTAAAAAAGTACTTTTTCCAGAACCTGATTTTCCAATAATCACTGCTATATTACTTCTATGAAGATCAAATGATATTTTTTTTAAAATATGAACTGTTTTCATATTATCTTGATAAGATTTAGTCAGATTAATACACTTTAGAATTATATTATTCATTAGATAAAATTGTAGAAGGTGTTGATTTAGTAATATTCCAAATTGGATATAATGTAGATAAGATAGAAATTAATATAAATATAATATTAACTAAAAAAATCTGAAAAGGAAAAATTTCTATTGAAATACTGATATTATTAAACAGAATTTTTATTAATAAATTTAAAATTTTTTTTTGGTAAATTAATATAAAACTAATTAATGTTCCCAATAAATTTCCAATTAAAGAAGTACTTAATCCTAATGTAACAAATATGAACATGATTTTTTTTCGACATAATCCTTGTGTTTGTAAAATCGCAATAATATTTTTTTTTTCTATCATATTTACTGTTAAAGTAATAACTACATTAAGTCCTGAAACTGATAAAATTGAAATAAAAAAAAGTAATATAATATATTTTTCAATTTGAACCGCTTTAAATAATTCACCTTGTTTTAATGTCCAATCTAAAAAAAGTAAATTATTTTTTTTTGTTTTAAATGTATTTATATTAAAAGATAATGGATCTTTTAACCAAATTCTCCAACCAGTAATATAATTTTTATCATAATGTAAAAATTTTAAAGCAATTTGAGTATTAATTAATATTTGATAACTATCAACTTCATTTTTTGTATAAAAAAAACCAGTTACTTTAAATATTTGTTCATTAAATTGTTTTGTTAAAAATTTTTTTTTACTATTAGGTATAACTATTAATTTAATTAAATCATTAATATTTATGTTTAATTTTTCTGCTAGTTTTTTTCCTATAATAACATTATTTTCTTTAGAATTTAGTGTGTATAAAGTATTTTTAATATTATAATTTCTAAAAGAATCATAATTTTTTGCTTTAAAAGCAATAATTTCACCTATACTTATTTTTTTTTTGTTTTTTACAAGTACTTTACTATTAATAAAACTAGATACTTTTTGAATATTTTTCAATTTTAAAATGTTTTTAGGAAACTCTGATTCATCGATATAATAATTTTTATTAGTAATAATTAAATGAGGAATAAATGATAAAAAATTTTTTTTAAATTCATTCTGAAATCCGTTAATTAAAGATATTGTAATAATAATAGATGATATACCAATACTAATCCCTATAATAGACAAAGTAGTAATAATTTTTTTGAAACTTGTTAAACGAGAGTTCCATAAGTAACGTAAACCAATAAATATATATATAGGCTTATACATTAAGAATATCTTTTATAGTTAAAATTTTTTGATAATAAAAAATAAGTGAATTAAATAGAAAATAATATTTTATCATAATTTAAGAAATATTTTTCATAACATACTAATTTTTAAAATTTAAATAATATATTTAATTAAAAAAATAAATTTAAAAACATATATTATAAATAAACTTTTAAATAATAATAATATCTATAAAATATTTGATTTATCAATTTTTTATATGTTCTTTATATGATTAATATTTTTAAGTTATAAAAAATCATATTTTATTTTTTAAAGTAATTTTAATATTATATTATTTAAAATATTTTTTCTATTAAATAGATAAATATCTTCATGTTAATATGCATAAATAAAATTTTTTATTTAAAATTCTTTTATAACAAATTATTATACTTTTTAAAAATATACAGCTTTATTTGAATTCAATTAAAAATAAATAAAAATTTTGAATAATCAAATTATTTTATATAAAAGTATTTTAAATATTAATCATATTTAATTAAAATTTTAATTTTTACAACCATTTTTGAAAATTCTTAATCAAAATTATTCAATTATTTTTTTGATAATATATTCATTAATAAATATAAATATAATTTTAAAAAGTTTAAAAATTATAAAATATACAATTCTTTTAAGAAATAAATTGTTTAATGAAATATTTTTCGATTGAATATTAATTAAAATTAAAGAATTTTCATTTTATTTAATAAATATTATATTATGAAAATAGCTTTTAAAAATATAGAAAACAAAAACTCTATTAATTATAAATATCAGAAATTACCAAGTTTTTTTCAAAAAAACGAAAATAAAAAAAACCATAATAAAATTTTTTCTTTTTTATATAATTTTCCAGGAAAAACTATTTTTTTTATAACAAAAAAAGAATGTTTAATAACAATTTTAAAAATTTTAAATTTAAAAAATATTTATCCTAAATATATACAAAATATTTATGATATTAACGATAAAGATAATTTTTTTTACATTATAGAAAATTTATATAATAGTTTTATAGATACTCAAAAAAATTTATTGTTTATTTCTACAAAAGAGACATTTAAAATTTTAGATAATAAAAATATCTTACCAATTAAAAATCAATTTTTATATCAATTAAAAATTAATGATCTTATCATACATATTCAGCATGGTATTGGGAGATATCAAGGATTAGCAACAATAAAAACTGCTAGTTGTGAATCTGAATATTTAGTTATTTTATATGCAGAAGAAAATAAGTTGTATGTTCCTATTTCATATTTATATCTTGTTTCACCATATGTTGGAAGCTTAGAAAAAAATATTATTTTACATAAATTAGGAAGTGATAAATGGGATAAAGAAAAAAATAAAATTAGTAAAAATTTATATGATCATGCTGCAATTTTATTAAATATTTATGCAAATAGATTATCCAAACAGGGTTTTTCATTTAAAAAAAATGAAAAAGACTATAATCTTTTTTGTAAAGAATTTCCATTTGAAATTACTTTAGATCAAAAAAAAGCTATAAAATCTGTACTGAATGATATGTATAAATCTATACCTATGGATAGGTTAATTTGTGGTGATGTAGGTTTTGGAAAAACAGAAGTAGCAATGCGAGCTGCTTTTATATGTATATCTAATCAAAAACAAGTTATTATTTTAGTGCCTACAACATTATTAGCAGAACAACATTTTAATAACTTTTCAAAACGATTTCATAATTGGTCGATAAATATAGATATATTATCTAGATTTAGAAGGGAAAAAGATAAAGAAAAAATTTTAAAAGATATTAAAACTGGTAATATTCACATATTAATAGGTACTCATAAAATTTTATTTGAAAAAATTGAATGGCATAATCTTGGTTTATTAATTATTGATGAAGAACATCGATTTGGTGTTGCCCATAAAGAGATAATTAAAAAAATATATTCGCATATTGACATATTAACTTTAACAGCAACACCAATTCCTCGAACATTAAATATGGCAATGAATGGTATAAAAAACTTATCTATTATATCAAATCCACCAGAAGAAAGAAAAACAATAAAAACTTTTATAGAAGAATATAATCCTATTTTAGTAAAAAAAGCAATTTTTCGAGAAATTTCTCGAGGTGGTCAAGTATATTATATATATAATAAAATTCAAGGAATTAACAATATAGCTGTAAAATTATTAAATTTAGTTCCTGGTGCTAAAATTAAAGTTGGTCATGGTAAAATGAATCATGTTGAACTAAAAAAAATAATGAATGAATTTTATCAAAATTATTTCAATATATTAGTTTGTACAACTATTGTAGAAAGTGGAATTGATATACCTAAAGCAAATACTATTATTATTGAAAATGCAGATCATTTTGGTTTATCTCAATTACATCAACTCAGAGGTAGAATTGGACGATCTAATAATCAAGGATACGCTTTTTTTCTTGTTAATAACTTAAAAAAAATTACACTAGATGCAAAAAAAAGACTAGAAGCAATTGCTAAAACAAATAATTTTGGAGGTGGATTTAATTTATCTAATAGAGATTTAGAAATTAGAGGTATAGGTGAATTGTTGGGAAAAGAACAAAGTGGTCATATAGATGGTATAGGAATTAATTTATATATGAAATTATTAAATAAAACGATCAAACTTTATAAGAATGGAGAGAAAAAAATATTATTAGAAGATCTAGTAAAAAAATCAGATATTGAACTACATGTACCTTCGTTATTACCAAAAAATTATATCTATGATGTAAATCAACGATTATTTTTTTATGAAAAAATTGAAAATGCTAATAGTGAACAAGAAATTGAAAAAATATGTATTGAACTTTTAAATCAATTTGGAAAATTACCAATATTTTCTCAAAATTTAATTTTAATTGCTAAAATTAAATTATTAACAAAAAAAATTGGTATTTCTCATATTAAATCTAATAAAAATATAGGAATTATAAAATTTAATAAAATTAATTCAATTAATATGCAATACTTACTTTCTATTTTTGAAAAAGAACCTGATCTTTGGAAAATAATTAATTCCACAAAATTAAAATTTATTCATAATTTTAAAGATGATTCTTCACGTTTAAATTGGATTTTAAATTTATTAAAAAATTTAAAAAAAACATCAAATAATAAAGATTAATTATAAAAAGATATTATTTTACCGAATATTTTAACATTGAATAAAAGGAACTATATGAAACAAATTATTTATATCTCTAATTCGGAAAGTCAAAATATAGAAGTTTGGAATTTATGTCAAAATGGAAATATGAAATTAATTCAAAAAGTTAATACTCATGGTCAGGTACAACCAATAAATTTTATTAAAGATAAAAATATATTATATGCAGGTGTTCGTCCGGAAAATCGTATAGTTACATATACTATAAAAAAAGATGGTACTTTAGAAAAAAAATGTGAAAGCTATATTCCAGGAAGTCCTAATTATATTTCTTTTAATTCTAATAAAAAATTTTTATTTTGTAGTTCATACCATACTAATTCACTAAGTGTAATACCGTTGAATGAAGATGGTATTCCTAAAGAACCAATCCAAATTATTTATGATATTAAAGGTTGTCATGCAGCATTATTTAATATTAAATATAATATATTGTTTGTAACTTCTTTAAAAGAAGACTACATCTATTTATATCACTTGACAAAACATGGTATATTAAAAAATACAGAACAAAAATTTATTCAAACTAAATTTAATTCAGGACCACGTCATATTACATTTCATCCTAATGAAGATTTTGTTTATACTATAAATGAATTAAATGGTACTATAGACGTTTGGGAAATATATATACAAAAAAATACACCGAAAGTAAAAAACATACAAAATATTTCAATAGTAGAAAATCATACTGTTTCTAATAAATATTGGTCTTCTGATATTCATTTAACATCATGCGGTAATTTTTTATATGTTTCTGATAGAATATTAAATAGTATTTCACTTTTTTATATAAATCAAAATAATGGTAAACTATCTTTTATAAAAATTTATACTACAGAAATACAGCCTCGAACATTTTGTATTGATTTTAATAATAAATATATAATAGTTGCAGGTCAAAAATCTAATAAATTTACTGTCTATAGTATTAATGAAAAAACAGGGTATTTAAAGAAGTTAAATACATATTCTACAGGAAAAGAACCATTATGGACGCTTGTTTATACAATTTAAAAATTTTTTTAAATAAATAAAGTATTTTCATTTAAAGATTGTTGAATAACATTAACAAGTTTTTTTAAATTATTTATACTAATGATATAAGGCGGTACAATATAAATTAATTTTTTAAAAGGTCTTATCCACACACCATGTTTTACAAAAAACTTTTGTATTAATTCTAAATTAATTTGTTGTTTACATTCAACTACACCTATGGCACCTAAAACTCGAACATCAAAAACTCTTGGGTGATCAATTAAAGGTAATAAACTTTTGCATAGCTCTTTTTCAATATTAATAACTTGTGTTTTCCATTCTTTTTTTTCTAATATTTTTATATTAGCATAAGCTACAGAACATGCTAATGGGTTTCCCATATACGTTGGTCCATGCATAAAACAACGAATATTACTGTTACTAATAGTATTGGCAATATCTCGTGAAGTTAAAGTTGCAGCTAATGTTATTGTACCACCAGTCATTGCTTTTCCTAAACATAATATATCCGGAACAACATTAGCATGTTGAAAAGCAAAAAATTTTCCAGTTCTACCAAATCCTGTAGCAATTTCATCAAAAACTAAAGGAATCGAATAACATTTACATAATTCTTCAACTTTCTTCAAAAATGTAGGATGATAAAACTTCATACCTCCGATACCTTGTACTATTGGTTCTAATATTACACCGGCTATGTTTAATTGATTTTTTTCTATTATTTTTTGAAATGATATAATATCATGATCATTCCATTCTTCATGAAAATTAGAACTAGGAGCATTTGCAAATAAATTTTCTGGTAAAAATTGATTATATATTTTATGTATAGAATTTTCAGGATCAGAAATAGACATCGCGCCAAAAGTATCACCATGATAAGAATTACGAATAGTTAATATTTTTGTTCTATTTTGTCCTAAAGATTCCCAATATTGTATTAACATTTTAATTGCTACTTCAATAGATATTGACCCAGAATCTGAAAGAAAAACACAATCTAATTTTTTTGGAGTTAATTTGATTAATTTTCTGCAAAGTAGAATAGCTGAAGGATGTGTTATTCCTCCAAACATAACATGAGATATTTTTTTAATTTGTTTTTTTAAAGATTTATTTAGTATAGGATGATTATATCCGTGTATAGTAGACCACCATGAAGACATTCCATCTATTATATTTTTTCCGTTTTTTAATTTTAAATATACTCCTTTAGCTGATATAACAGAATAACAAGGAAGTGGATTTATCATAGAAGAATATGGATGCCAAATATGTTTATAATCGAATAATATATCAGATTGACTCATTATGATTTATATATAAAAATATTGAATATCTTATTATAAGCATTTAATTAAATAAAATCATATTTTTTTGGAGATTATATGAAACAAAAATGGACTCTAAAAGATACAAAATTATTGTTTAATAAGCCTTTTTTTGATCTTATTTTTGAAGCTCAAAAAAAACATCGTGAAAATTTTAATCCAAATGAAATACAAATTAGTACATTATTATCTATTAAAACTGGCGCATGTCCAGAAGATTGTAAATATTGTCCACAAAGTGCTAGATATAAAACAGGATTAAAAAAAGAACCATTATTAGAATTAAAACAAATTTTAAAATCTGCAAAACATGCTAAAGCTTCAGGTTCTACTCGTTTTTGTATGGGTGCCGCATGGAAAAATCCTCACGAAAAAGATATTCCATATTTAGAGAAAATTATTAAAGAAGTAAAAAAAATAGGTATGGAAACTTGTATGACTTTAGGAACTATTAATAATGCTCAAGCAGAAAAATTATCAAATGCAGGTTTAGATTATTATAATCATAATTTAGATACATCTGCTGATTTTTATAAAAAAATTATTACTACAAGAACATATGAAGAACGTTTAAAAACTTTAAAAGTAGTTCGTGATTCTGGAATGAAAATTTGCTCTGGAGGAATTATTGGTCTTGGAGAAAAAATACAAGATCGAATGGAATTACTAATGCAATTATCTAATCTTTCTATACAACCTGAAAGCGTTCCAATAAATATGTTAGTTAAAATACCAGGAACTCCGATGGAAAATAATTTAGATGTAGAACCATTTGATTTTATTAGAGTTATAGCAGCTACTCGTATAATGCTTCCAAAATCTTATATTCGGTTATCAGCCGGTAGACAAGAAATGAATGATCAAACACAAGCTATGTGTTTTATGGCTGGAGCAAATTCTATTTTTTATGGATGTAAATTATTAACTTCAAATAACCCAAAAGAAGAACATGATTTAAAACTTTTTAAAAAGTTAAATTTACTTCCTGAGTATAAAAAACAACATGCAATAAAAGAAAATAATTTTAATTTAACTGCTTCCAAGTTAAATAAAAAAAAATATTATAATGCTGCAATTTAAATATAAAAAAATTTTTCTAATATTTTTTGATATTTTAAACAAAAATAATTATCAATTAAGTAACCAACCATTATATTCTTGTATTGATTCAATTATCAAGTACATAGAATAAACTGGTTTGAGTTACCCTACTTTAAATTTAAAAAATTTATATATTTTAAAAATTAATTGTTTTATATAAATATATAATTTCTTAATCAAAAAAAAATAATTATGACAAAAAAATTTTTTATTACTGGTACTGATACAAATATAGGAAAAACTACTATAAGTGGTATTTTATTAAAAAAAGCGAGTAATTATGGTTATAAAACAGCAGGTTATAAACCAATATCTTCTGGGGTAAAAAAATATAAAAATATAGCGTCTAATATTATACAAAATAAATATCAATTTATTAATGAAGATGCTTATATTTTACAAAAAAACAGTTCTGTTTTTTTAACTTATAAAGAAATTAATCCAATTTCATTTATTGAAAACGCTCCACCGAATATATTAAATCTTATAAATAAAAAAAAAATAGAAAAAAAAAATTTATCTTTAGGTTTAAAAAAAATTGCTATAAAATCTAATTGGATTTTAATCGAAGGTGCTGGTGGATGGCATACACCTATATCAAATAAATATACTTTTTCAGATTGGGTAAAAGAAGAAAAATTAAAAGTTATTTTAATTATAGGAATAAAATTAGGATGTATTAATCATGCTATTTTAACTGAAAAATCTATTCTTTCAGATAATTTAATATGTTCAGGATGGATTGCTAATAATATTTTTCCAAGTAATAAGTACACTTCATATTATATCCAAACTTTGTTAGATTATATTAAATCGCCGTTATTAGGAATAGTGCCTTATTTAAAAAATACAAATGAAATAAAAATTAATAAAATTAAAATTAAATTACCTGAATAAAATATATTTCTAGCAAAATTAATATTATCTTTAACAAAGATGGATATATTGATAAAATTTAAATATAAACAGGATATTTAGCACAAAGTTCTAACACTTTATTTTTTATTTTGAAAATGTTTTTTGTGTTTTGAATATCATTCAAAATACTTATAATCCACAATGCAACTTGCGACACTTCTAGTTCTTTAAAACCTCTTCTTGTAACTGCAGGTGTTCCAATACGTATTCCTGAAGTAATAAAAGGACTTCTGATATCATTAGGAATTGTATTTTTATTTACAGTAATATTAGCTTTTCCTAAAGCAATATCGGCATCTTTACCTGTAATTTTTTTATTTGTTAAATTTATTAAAAATAAATGATTAAAAGTATTTCCTGAAACAATTTCATATTTTTCTTTTAAAAATATTTGAACCATAGTTTTAGCATTTATTAATATTTGTTTTTGATATTCTTTAAAATTTGGTTCTAATGCTTCTTTAAAAGCAATTGCTTTTCCTGCAATTACATGCATAAGTGGTCCACCTTGTCCACCCGGAAAAACAGATAAATCTAATTTATTATACAATGTATTGTTTCCATGTTTAGCAAGAATAATTCCTCCTCGAGGTCCTGCTAATGTTTTATGTGTAGTACTAGTTACAACATGAGCATAATCTATTGGATTTGGATAAAGTTGTGTAGCAACTAATCCAGCAACATGAGATATATCAACAACTAAATAAGCATTGATTTCATCTGCAATATTACGCATTTTAGACCAATCGCAAATACCAGAATATGCAGAAAATCCACCAATTATCATTTTAGGTCGATATTTTTTTGCTAGTTGATATATTTCTTTGTAATTAATATCTCCGTTTTGATCTACTCCGTATGTAATGGCTTTATATAATTTACCTGAAAAATTCACAGAAGCACCATGTGTTAGATGACCTCCATGAGATAATTTAAGTCCTAAAATCATATCTCCAGGTGTTAAAAGTGCTGTATAAACTGAAAAATTAGCTTGAGATCCTGAATGAGGTTGAACATTTGCATAATCAGCATTAAATAATTTCTTTGCACGATCAATTGCTAATTGTTCTATAACATCTACATGTTCACAACCACCATAATATCGTTTTCCTGGATAACCCTCTGCATATTTATTAGTTAATTGAGAACCTTGAGCATACATCACATAAGTACTAGCATAATTTTCTGATGCAATTAACTCTATGTGATTTTCTTGTCTTTTTTTTTCTTTACACATAGATATCCACAATTCTGGATCATATTTTTTAAATTCTATCTGTTTATTAAACATTTTTTTCCTAAAATAAAAATAAATTTTTAAAATAATTAATTATCTTCAAAAAGTCATTTTTTAAATATATTATTAATTTTCAGCATTAATTCACTTTTAAAAAGATAAAATTCTTTTTTTGTTTCTAATTCTTTTATTAAATAACATTTTTTTTTAATTTCATTTGTACCTATTAAAATAGCAATCCGAGACAATGACTCCACAGCATGTTTAATTTTTTTTGAAAGACTTAAATTTGAAAAATTTACAAATATTTTTAGTTCAGGATAAATATCTCTTATTTCTTCTGATAAATGCATGGCGTGAACTTTATTTTCTTCTCCTATAAAAATAATATAAATATTTATTTTTTCTGTTTTTATAGAAAAAATATTTAATGATTTTATTAATAAAATTAAACGCTCAATTCCTATAGCAAATCCTATTGCTGAAGTTTTTACTCCTCCTAGTTCTTGGATCAAGGAATTATATCTACCTCCAGCACAAATAGTATTTTGCGCTCCTATTTGATCAGTTTTCCATTCAAATACAGTATCATTATAATAATCTAATCCTCGTATTAAGTTAGGATTATATTTATATTTAATACCATATAAATTAATCATATAACATAAATTATTAAATTGATTTAATGATTTTGTATTAATATAATTATTTAATAATGGAGCTTTTGTTAATATGTGTTGTATATCTAAATTTTTAGAGTCTAAAATCCGAAATGGATGAGAATATAAACGTTGTTTAGATTCTTTATCTAAAAAAGATTTATGTTTTTCAAGAAATAAAACTAGTTCTTTTTGATATTTAATACGATCTATTTGAGAACCAATTGAATTTATTTCTAAAATCATATTCAAATTAATACCAAGAATTTTCCATAAACGATTTGTTAATAAGATTACTTCTAAGTCAATATCGATTGAACTTACTCCAAAAACTTCTGCACCTAGTTGATAGAATTGACGATGTCGTCCCTTTTGAGGTCGTTCATATCTAAACATAGGTCCTAAATACCAAAATTTTAATTTTTTTTTATATAATAAATTATTTTGTATTATAGCTCGCACGCAGCCTACAGTTCCTTCAGGCCGTAAAGTTAAACTATTTCCTTTTTTATCATTAAATGAATACATTTCTTTTTCTATAATATCTGTAACATTACCAATAGCTCTTTGAAAAATTTCTGTTTTTTCTAATATAGGAAGTCTGATTTCTTCATAAGCATAACTATTTAATACCTGTTTAAAAATTTTTTCTAATTTATTCCAAATATCCAAATCCTCAGAAAAATAATCATTCATTCCTCTAATTGAATTAGTTTTTTTATTCACTATGATCTCTTATTTTGAATATATTTATAAATCGTTAATAATTAGATATCATTTTCATTTATAGTCCGAAATTTTTTTAATTCATTTGATTTTTTACGAATATGCATTTCTAATTCTTGCACTATATTTTTATTATTTAATTTATTTTTTTGACGTATACCATCTTTATATAATCCACTTGTTTTATATCCTCCTGTTATTCCTAAAGTAGACATTTTAGCTTCTCCTATACCATTTACAACACATCCAATAATAGACACATCCATAGAAGTTTCAATATCTTCTAACTTTTTTTCTAATTCTTCCACTACTTTAATAACATCAAATTCTTGTCGTGAACAAGTAGGACATGCGATAAAATTAATTCCTCGGAATCTAATACCTAAAACTTTTAAAATATCATAACCTACCTTTACTTCTTCAACAGGATGAGCTGCTAAAGAAATTCTTAAAGTATCGCCAATACCGTCTGACAATAACGAAGCGATTCCAATGGATGATTTAACTGTTCCATTACGTAAACTTCCTGATTCTGTTATTCCAATATGTATGGGTTGTGTAATTTTTTTTGCTAATATTTTATTAGCTTGAACCGCAGAAAAAACATCAGATGCTTTGACACTAACTTTAAATTGATTAAAATTTAAACTATCTAAATATTCTACATTTCTTATAGCAGATTCCACTAAAGCTTCTGGAATAGGAGATTTATATTTTTTTAGTATATCATGTTCTAATGAGCCAGAATTTATACCTATTCTAATTGGAATATTATTATATTTAGCGCAACTAACTATTTCATTCACTTTTCTTTTTTTTCCAATATTCCCAGGATTAATTCTTAAACAATCAGCACCATATTCTATAGATTTTATAGCTAATCTATAATCAAAATGTATATCGGCTATTAGTGGAATTTTTACTCTTTTTTTAATTATTTTAAATGCTTCTGCTGCTTCTGTTGTAGGAATAGAAATTCTTACAATATCAACTCCAACTTTTTTTAATTGATTAATTTGATTAATTGTATTTACAATATCTGTTGTTTTTGTATTAGTCATAGACTGTACAGAAATAGGTGCATTATTTCCAATAGGTACATTGCCTACATAAATACGATCAGATTTTCTTCTATTAATAGTTTTATATTTATTCATTTTATTATATATGTTTTGTTAAGATTAGAAGAAATATCTAATTTTAGATTTTTAATTATATTCAATATTAAAGTAAACTAAACTAATATATAATATTGTTTGAAATTTATAAATGTTTTTTAATACGATTAATTATATTTCCTGTTAATTGACCACAAGCAGCATTAATATCTTTTCCTCTATTTTTTCGAATTGTTGTACTAAATCCTTTTTTTCTTAAAATATTTGCAAAAATATTAATTCTATTTATAGTACTAGATATAAAATTTGAATTTTTAAAAGAGTTCCAAGGAATAAGATTTATTTTACTAGGTATTTTTTTTAAAATATAAGCTAATTCTTCAGCATTTTTAATAGAATCATTAATGTTTTGAAGCATTACATACTCTATAGTAACTCCGTTTCGATTTGCATTAGAATTTTTTAAGTATCGAGATACTGATCTTAAAAGAGCTTCAATATTATATTTTTTATTAATCGGCATAATAAGACTTCTAATGTCATTATTTGAAGCATGTAAAGAAATGGCTAAATTAATATCAATTTTTTGACTTAACTTATCTATTGCAGGTATAATTCCTGAAGTGGATAAAGTAATTCGACGTTTAGATATTCCAAAACCATTTTTATCTAAAATAATTTTTAATGCTGTAACAACATTATTTAAATTTAATAATGGTTCACCCATTCCCATAAATACTATATTAGTTAATTTTTTATCTTTTAATTTTTTTTTAGCTTGTAAAATTTGAGAAATAATTTCAGATGCTGTTAAATTTCTATTAAATCCTTGTTTACCTGTAGCGCAAAAATCACATTTTAAAGCACAACCAATTTGTGATGAAATACACAGAGTAGAACGTTTTTTTTCTGGTATATAAACTGTTTCTATTTTCTGATTATTTAAAGATGTGATCCATTTTATTGTACCATCAGAAGATATTTTTTCTTCTGAAAAATTTGATATGCTTATACAAGAAATATGATGTAATTTTCTTCTAATATTTTTACTAATATTTAACATTTTATTAAAATCATAACAATTATGATTATAAATCCATTTCATAATTTGATTGGAAGTAAAATTTTTTGCTCCAATAGATATTAGCAATGATTGAATTTTTTTAGGACTTAAATTTAATAAATTTATTTTAGAATGAAAAACATTTGAATTGATATTTGTATCCATTTAAGAGACCTTAATTAAAAATACATTTAATTAATATTTAATTTTAAAAGATAAATTAATTTAAAAGATTAAAAATATTAAATATATTTAAATTATGATATTATTATTTTGATATAAAATATATTTTTTAAATAAATAAATTATTTTTAAACTAGGAGAATTTAATGCATCCCATGTTAAATATTGCAATTCGTGCAATTCGAAAAGGAGGGAATATTATTGTACAAAATTACGATACTCAAAAATTTATTAAAGAAGATTTTGAAAAAAAACAACATTTTATTAAAAAAGTTATGTATAAAACATATCAAGTAATGAGTGAAATTATTTATAAATATTATCCAAGTCATATTATTATTAAAAAAAATACTAATTATATAGTAAATGAAAAAAAAATATTATGGATTTTAAATGAATTAGATGGTAAAAAAAATTTTATTAAAAATTTTCCACATTTTTGTATATCAATAGCTGTGATAATAAAAAAAAACACAGAAATATCAGTAATATATGATCCTATAAAAAATGATTTATTTACTTCTGTAAGAGGCCAAGGATCACAATTAAATGGGTATCGTACTCGATGTAATAATATGAACACTTTAAGTGATATGATAATATCAACAAATTTACCATGTCAAGAAACACAGTCTCAATCTTATTTTGAGATATATAAAAAGTTAACTCTATCTGGTATTTCATTTAGATATACTGGATCTACTTTACTTGATTTAGCATATGTATCTTCTGGAAAAATAGATTGTTTAATTCTTAATTATAATTTATTAAACGCTACCAATTTTATTGCCGGGCAATTACAAGCAAGAGAATCTGGATGCTTAACAAGTAATTTTCAAGAAAAAAGTATTAATTTTTTTTTAAACTTAACTAGTAGTCCTAAATTTATTAAATTAATTACTGAAAAAATACGTTAATATTGTGTATTTAAGATAGAATTGATTAGTTATTATTTGTTAGAAATCAACCATTTATTTTTAATAAAAAATGCTGACCAGCCTGTAAATTTACCTTCTTTTTTTGAAGCAACATATTGTTTTTTATTTAATTTATCAAAGCAAATTATAGCTTTATTTCCTTTTTCATCTATTTTCGGAGCATCAGCTAAATAATGTAATTTTTTAGGTAATAAATGTTTAAACTGAGCTAATTCTTCTACAAAAGGAGATCTTGTTTCTCGTGATTTAGGAAAAGTATGAGCAGCAAAAAACACACCAGATATTCCTTCTCTTAAAACAAACCATGCATTAGATTTAGAACATAATATATCCGGAAATGGAATAGGTTCTAATTTAGGTTGTGATATTTCACCATTAGGAAGAATTTTTCTTGTGTTTTTACATTCTTTATTTACACACATAAAAAATTTACCAAATTTTCCTATTTTTAACAACATATTATTTTCACATTTTTCACAACATAAAGTTTTAGATAAATTAAAAGAACTTTTAAACTTACCTTGTTCTATATAATAAATTGTACATATAGGACTATTACTACAAATATAAATTTTTAAATTTTCATTAATTAAATAATCATCCATTACTGAATTACATTTTTCACATTTTCTTTTTAATTCATTTTTAGTGATATTATTTTTTTTTGTTAAATTAAAATCATTTAATGCAATTAAATTTATAGTATATTTGCAACGTTCTGTAGATTTTAAATTATATCCTGAACAACTTAAAAACACACCTGTAATAGCAGTTTTAATTCCCATTTTTTTATTACAATTAGCACAATTAATATCTGTTAGAATAGTTATATTATTTGCCATTCCACCATTTTCTAGAGGTTTTTTTGCTTGTTCAAATTGTTTTAAAAAATTTTTAAAAAACATGTCAAGTACGTTTTTCCAAGAAATTTTATTATCAGAAATTTGATCAAGTTTTTTTTCCATACGAGCAGTAAAATTATAGTCAACTAAATCAGTAAAACATTTTTTTAATTGAGCAATAAGAATTGCACCTATTTTTGTAGCATAAAATTTATTTTTTTCAACTTTTAAATACCCTTTATCTTTTATTTTTGTTATTATATTTGCGTAAGTAGAAGGTCTTCCAATGCCTTTTTTTTCTAATTCTCGAACTAATGATGCTTCATTAAATCTAGGGGATGGTTTAGTAAACATCTGAGTTGGTAAGAATTTTTCTATAACTAATGCATTACCTATCTTAAATTCAGAGAATTGATATTTAGTTAACTTTTGTTTTTTTAATACTTTTGTCCAACCTTCAAAAAGTATTATATTTCCAGATGTTTGTAATTTAAATTTATCTAATATTACTTTTATTATAATAGATTTATATTTTTCTGGTTTCATTTGGCAAGCTATAAATTGATTCCAAATTAATTTATATAATTTAATAGCATCAGGATTCATTTTATTTTGATTAATATCAGTTATTTCTATATTTGTAGGACGTATTGCTTCATGTGCTTCTTGAGAATTTTGTTTATTTAAATATATATTAGATGTTTTAGGTAAAAAATTAATACCATAGTAATTTTTTATATAATTTCTTACTTTTTTAATTGCGTAATCACTTAAGAAACAAGAATCAGTTCTCATATAAGTTATATATCCTTCTTCATATAACTTTTGTGCTAAAAACATAGTTTTTTTTACGCTAAATCCTAAATGAAGACTAGATGCTTGTTGTAAAGTAGATGTAATAAAAGGAGCAGGAGGTTTTCTATATAAAATTTTATCTTTTATATCAGTAATAAAAAAAGATTGATTTTTAAGTTTTTCAATTATTAAATTAACTTCTTTTTCATTATTTAAAATAAGTATTTTATTTTTATAATGTGTAACTTCCATAATAATGTTTTTTTTTTCAAATAAATTAAAACTAATATTTAATTTCCAATATTCTTTTGATATAAAGTTTTTTATTTCATCTTCTCGTTCTACAACAATTCTCACAGCTACTGATTGAACTCGACCTGCGGATAAACCTCTACAAATTTTTTTCCATAATAAAGGAGAAATCATATACCCTACAATTCGATCCATAAATCTACGAGCTTGCTGTGCATAAACTCGGTTCATATTAATTTGACCCGTATTTTGAAAAGCTTTTTCAATTGAATGTTGGGTTATTTCATTAAACACTACACGAATAAATTTAGAGGAATCACCTCCAATTACTTCTTTTAAATGCCAAGCTATTGCTTCTCCTTCTCGATCTAAATCTGTAGCAAGATATATACGATCAACTTTATTAGCAATATTTTTTAATTCATTAATAATTTTCTCTTTACCAGGTAAAATGTGATATTCAACATTCCAATTTTTATATGGATCAATTCCCATTTGTTGAATTAAAAGTTTTTTTTCATGATGTTCTAAAAAAGAACTTTTAGTTTTTTTTCTTTTTTTAGATTGATTATTTAACAAGTCTCGAACATGACCAATACTAGATTTAACTATATATTTATCACCTAAATATTGATTTATGGTTTTTGCTTTCACTGGTGATTCAACTATAACTAAAGATTTACACATGATTTTAATCCAATAAATATTGTATAAATATTAAAAATTATATTTTATAATTTATTTAAAATATTGAAAATATAAAAAACAACAATATAAATTTTATTTTAAATAATTGAAAGTAATAAATACTTATTTAATTTTTAAAGTTAAAAGAACTAATTTATCTATAATAATTTTAATTTTATTTGAATCGATATTAAATTATTTTAAACAATATATGTAAATAATTAATAAATTATTTATTTTTTAAAATATATTTAAAATAATTTAATTCAAAAAAGTTATAAATGTTTATTTTTTTAGGATTGTTTTTGTATAAAACTGTAATATTATTTTATAATTAATTTTTAATTAATCAATTAAGTTTAACTAACTAGTTGAAATTTATTGTTTAATTAAATTACATAAATTATTTAATAATGTATAATTTAATTTTTTCCATTGTCCTTCTTTTAAGTTTTTTGGTAAAAAAACATTACCATATCGTACTCTAATTAATTTATTTACTTGACATTTGATTGCATTAAAAATTAACCTAATTTCACGATTTTTACCTTCACATAAAACACCTTTAAACCATGTATTTTTGCTTTTATTTTTAGAGATTATCTGAATGCTTTTAAATACAGCATAGCTACCTTTAATTTTAACTCCTTTCATTAAAATATCTATTGTGTTTTTATTTACATCACCAAAAACACGTATATAATATTCACGTTCAATTTGATTTCTTGGATGCATAAGTTGATTAGCTAATTGTCCATCATTTGTAAATAATAATAATCCCTTAGTATTAATATCTAATCGACCAATACTAATCCATCTACTTAAATTTAAAATAGGTAATTTATCAAATACAGTCAATCGTTTTTTAGGATCATTTCTAGTACAAATTTCACCTATAGGTTTATTATAAATAATAATTTTTAATTGTTTATTTTTCTTAAAAATTATTTTTTCTTTGTTAATAAAAACTTCTTCAGGATTTTTTTTATTTAAATATTGCCCAATAATTGCTTTTTTTCCATTTACAAATATATTTCCTTTTTTAATTTTTGATTCTATATGACGACGAGAACCATATCCTAAATTAGAAAGCATTTTTTGTATTTTTTCTACCATGAAAACACCTTTTAATATTTTTAAAAAAATTTATTGGAAGTAATGTTAATAGTATTCCTATAAAAAGCGGTAAAATACAGTATAATTCATAGAAAAAAAATGTTTTTTTATAAAAATAAATTTCTAAAATATAAGAAATTAAAGGAAAAATTAAAAAAACAGTAGAAGCATAAAATGAACTAACCTTCTTTTGCAAATAAAAATAGGATAAAATACCAAAAACACCAGAAAAATCCCCAAGATAAAAAATAGCTAAAATTGACTTATTAGAAAATAAATGAATATCAGGGTTTTCTAAAAACCAAGAAATAGTAGATAAAAATATTCCAGATATTAAAGATGGTAATGCATTAAATGTAATAACAGAAACATTAGTGCATTTTCTTTTACATTCTATATAAATTAAAGCATGACTAAGTAACGCTAAAATTAAAGCTAAAACCCCTTTCCATTGAATAAAGAATTCTGATTTCAAATCAATCAATAAAATAACAAATAATGTAATTAAAGAAATAATTATTCCAATTTTTTTAATGAAATCTATTTTTTTTTTAAAAAAAAAGAAGACAACATTAATACAACAACTGGCATATTTGAAAAAATAACTGAAGCAATAGAAGAATTTACATATTTCCCTCCATATAGCATAAGTGTAAAAGGTATGGAAAAATAAAAAAAAGAAATAATAATTTGAAAATTTCTTTGACCATATGGAAATAAAAGAGGTGCTTTTGTAATATAAGAAAGTAGAATTAATAAAGGAGAAGCAATTAAAAATCGTATTCCGGTAGCAAATAATGGAGGAATTGTTTCTACAGCAATTTTCATAGCTATCCAAGTAGTTCCCCAAGTAATAGAGACTAAGGAAAATAATAATATTATTATTATTTTATTCATTTTAAATTTCCAATAACAAAATTATTATATATAACATATTATATTGATAGTTATATATTATTTTAAATAAAAAATTTTTTAAATATAAAAAAATATTATAAATAAAGTTTTTTTAAATTTAAATTGAATTATTTAACTCAATCGATTATTGTGAAAAATCAAAAAAAAATAATACAAAATACTAATTTTTAGTTAGAATTGTAAAAGGTTATCAATGCAAAATATATTTAAAAAAGTTTATAAGTTAGAATCTTTAAATCAAGAAGAAAGTTATAGATTATTTAAATCTATTATTTCGGGAACAATAAATGAAATACAATTATCATCTATTTTAACAGCTATGCATGTTCGCAATGAATCAATGGAAGAAATATTAGGTGCAATCCATGCTTGTTTAGAAGCAATGAAGTTATTTCCTAGACCTCATTATATGTTTTCTGACATAGTTGGTACAGGAGGAGATAATAAAAATACAATTAATATTTCTACTGCTAGTGCTTTTGTTGCATCTTACTGTGGATTTAAAATTATTAAACACTGTAACAAAGGTGTATCAAGTACATCAGGTTCGTCTGATATTCTAAAAAAATTTAAAATTAATTTAAATCCATCCCTTAAAAATTCTTTAAAAACTTTAGATAAATTAAATATTTGTTTTTTATTTGCCCCTCAATATCATAATTCTTTTCAATATGTTGAAAATATTCGAAAAATTTTAAAAATTAAAACTATTTTTAATTTATTAGGACCATTTTTAAATCCTGCCCGTCCTTTTCTTACAGTAATAGGTGTTTATAAAAAAAAATTAATTAATCCTATGATTGAGATTTTAAGAAAATTAAAATACCAACGAGGTATTATATTACATGGTGATGGAACTGATGAAGTTTCACTAAATGGAACAACATATGTTGCTGAATTGTTAAACAAAAAAATTTATTCATATCAATTAGAAGCAAAAAATTTTGGTTTAAAAACACATTCTAAAAAAACATATATAGTGGGCTCTTCAGAAGAAAGCTATGATATTATTAAAAAAACTATGCAAGGCAAAGGAGATAAGCTTCATGAAGAATTAATTGCTGTTAATGTTGCGATTTTATTAAAAAATTTTGGATATACAGACTTAAAAAGCAACACAAAAATGGCATTAAATAAAATTAGAAGTGGTAAAGTTTACAAACATATCATTAAAATTTCTAATATGTTAAAAGAAGATAAATAAACATGCAAGAAACAATACTAAATAAAATTGTAAAAGATAAAATAGCTTGGATTGAAGATAGAAAAAAAAAAGAACCTTTTAGAGAAATAAAAAATAAAATTAACATAAAAACGCGTAGTTTCTATGATTGTTTAAAAAATAAAAATCCTTTTTTTATATTAGAATGTAAAAAATCATCTCCTTCTTTAGGAGTTATTAAAAAAAAATTTAATCTAATTAAGATTTCTAATGTTTATAAGAAGTATGCTTCCGCAATTTCAGTTTTAACAGATGAAAAGTATTTTCAAGGTAATTTAAAATTCATAAATATTGTAAGAAATCATGTGTCTCAGCCAATTTTATGTAAAGATTTTTTTATTGATCCATATCAAGTTTATTTAGCTAGATATTATAATGCAGATGCTATTTTACTTATGTTGTCTATTTTAAATAATAAACAATACGTTATTTTGTCTGAAATAGCAAAAAAATTAAATATGGGAATTTTAACAGAAGTTAACAATATTGAAGAATTAAATCGTGCTATTAAATTAAATGCTTCAATTGTTGGAATTAATAATCGTAATCTACATGATTTATCAATTGATTTAAATCGCACTCGAACTTTATCTCCATTAATAAAAAATAAAATAATTATCAGTGAGTCAGGAATAACTCAACACTCTCAAATAAAAGAATTAAGTAAAATGGTTCATGGTTTTTTGATTGGATCAAGTTTAATGTTAAAAAAAAATCTAGAAATCAGCACTAAATCTTTAATTTTTGGTCATAATAAAGTATGCGGATTAACTCGTTCTATTGATGCTCAAGTGAGTGAGAAGTCTGGCGCAATTTATGGAGGTTTAATTTTTGCAGAAAATTCACCTCGTAAGATTACAAAACATATTGCAAAAAATATTATTTTTAATAGTAATTTAAGATATGTAGGCGTATTTCAAAACCAAGATATAAATGCTATTTTAGATGTTTCTCATGAATTACATTTATATGCTATACAATTACATGGAAACGAAAACCAAAAATATATTAATTTACTAAGAAAAAAATTATCTAAAAATATTAAAATTTGGAAAGCATTTTCTATTCAATCAACACTACCTTTACTTAATTGGGATTATGTAAATAAGTATTTATTTGATTCTTATTCTGGGGGAAGTAATACACCATTTAATTGGTCAATTTTACAAAACTGTATATTAAATAATGTAATATTAGCCGGAGGCATTAACATTAAAAATTGTACTTTAGCATCCAGATTAAATTGTGCTGGATTAGATTTAAATTCTGGAATAGAAATATCACCGGGTATTAAAGACCATAGAAAAATAAAATTAATTTTTCAAAAACTAAGATCTTAATAAATCTTTTTTTCATAAACAAAAGGAATAACTTTAGATGACTTTACTCAATCCTTATTTTGGAGAATTTGGAGGCATGTATGTTCCTCAAATATTGATGCCAGCTCTGTATGAGTTAGAAAAAAATTTTATTGCTGCAAAAAAAGATATAAATTTTCAAAAAAAATTTTTATATCTCTTAAAAAATTATGCAGGAAGACCAACACCATTAACTTTATGTAAAAATTTAACTCAAGGTACAAAAACACATATTTATCTAAAAAGAGAGGATTTATTACACGGCGGAGCACATAAAACTAATCAAGTACTAGGTCAAGCAATGTTAGCAATACAAATGAATAAAAAAGAAATTATCGCTGAAACTGGTGCTGGTCAACATGGTGTAGCTACTGCAATTGCTTGTTCGCTGCTAAATTTAAAATGTCGAATTTATATGGGTGTTAAAGATATTGAACGTCAAAAACCAAATGTATTTCGCATGAAATTAATGGGTGCAGAAGTTATATCTGTTAAAAGTGGTTCTGGTACTTTAAAGGACGCATGTAATGAAGCATTACGAGATTGGTCTGATAGTTATAAAAATTCACATTACATGATAGGCACAGCTGCTGGTCCACATCCTTATCCAAGAATTGTTAAAGAGTTTCAAAAAATTATTGGAGAAGAAACAAAAAAACAAATTTTAAAACAAGAAAAAAAATTACCAGATTCTATTATTGCATGTGTTGGAGGTGGATCAAATGCTATTGGTATATTTTCTGATTTTATAGATGAAAAAGTTAATTTGATTGGTGTAGAACCAGCTGGTCAAGGTATAAGTACAGGAAAACATGGTGCTCCATTAAATCATGGCAGTACAGGTATTTATTTTGGAATGAAGTCTTATTTAATGCAAAATAAAGAGGGTCAAATTCAAAAATCTTGGTCTATTTCTGCTGGTTTAGATTTTCCTTCAGTTGGTCCTGAACATGCTTGGCTGCATAGTATTAAACGTGCTGAATATGTTTCAATTACTGATACAGAAGCATTAGAGGCTTTTCAAATTTTATCTAAAAAAGAAGGTATTATTCCAGCTTTAGAGTCTTCTCATGCAATAGCTTATGCGTTAAAAATAATGAATAAAAATCCTGATAAAAGTCAAATTTTGATTGTTAATCTTTCTGGTCGTGGAGATAAAGATATTTTTACAGTAAGTGAAATTTTAAAAAACAGGAAGAAATTGTGAACCGTTATAAAAAAATATTTCAAAAAAAAACTTTACTTAAAGAGGGATGTTTTGTGCCATTTGTAATTATAGGCGACCCTTCTTTAGAAATATCAATAAAAATTATTGAAACATTAATTGAAAATGGTGCAGATGCATTGGAATTAGGAATTCCTTTTTCAGATCCATTAGCAGATGGCCCTATTATTCAAAAATCAAATTTACGTGCTTTATCTAAAAATTATGGTATTTTAAAGTGTTTTGAAGTTATTCAAATATTACGTAAAAAATATTTAAACATACCTATAGGTATATTATTATATGCTAATATTATATATAATCAGGGTATCAAGAATTTTTATGAAAAATGTTCAAAATGTAATTTAGATTCTGTATTAATAGCTGATGTTCCTATTGAAGAATATAATATTTTCTATAAATATGCTAATGAATTTAATATTGACTCTATTTTCATATGTCCTCCTGATGCAAATGAAAATTTTTTATCTCAACTTGCTTTATATGCAAAGGGTTATATTTATTTATTATCTCGTCCTGGTGTAACTGGTCTTGATAAAAAAAGAATTACACTTTCAAATGAATTTATAAAAAAAGTAAAAAAATACAATACCCTTCCATTATTACAAGGTTTTGGAATTAAAAATGCTATAGAAGTTAAAAAATCAATTTTATCAGGTACTAATGGTGTAATATGTGGCTCAGCAATTATAAGTATTATTGAACAAAATTTAAATAACGAAAAAGAAATGATAAAAAAAATAAAAAATTTTAGTTTTAAATTAATACAATCTACAAAATGTATTTAAATAAATTTTTAAAAACTTTATTTTTAAAAAATATATTAATCTAAAATAATATGTATTATCTTAAAATTTTATAAAATATTTATAGGGGATATACATATGTTTATTACAATCCGTGAATTATATAATGATACATATCACTTTGTGTCTAAAGAAATAAAAACTATTTTTTTTATATCTATTATAACTACTGTTATAAGCATTCTAATAAATATATTAATTAAACCGGACATGCATATTATTTCTATAATAGAAAATAATAAATTTATTAATTCTTATTCAGTTTTTGATTTTATAAATAATATGACAGAATATGAAAAAAAAGAATTATTAAAATATTCAATATTTAAAATAATTGAATTTTTAACTAGCAAAACTTTTTTATTAGGAAGTATAATTACTTTAATTACATATTTATCTAATAGCAAAAAACAAAAAATCACATCTTCGATGTTTTTTTTAGCTAAAATTTTACCAAGTTTATTTATATTAAATTGTATTACTAATATTATTATTCAAATCGGTTTTATGTTCTTTATTCTTCCAGGTATATTTTTATCAATATTACTTGCTTTATCACCTATTATTTTATCGTTTCAAAAAAATACTTTAATAGAATCTATACGCTTAAGTATTTCCATTTCTTGGAAATATATTAATATTGTAGGTACAGGAGTATTGCTTTGGATGTGTATAAAATTTATTTTAACAAAAATTTTACTACATATACACTTAATAAATAAAAATTTTATTTTTTTGATATTAAATATCAATATGAATGTATTTTTTTCTATTTTAATAATATATTTATTTAGATTTTATATGTTATTTTTACGAACTTAAAAATCAAAAATTTTTTAGGTCTTAATATGCAAAAAATACTAAATTTATTACCAATAATAACTTTTTTTATATTCTATAAAATATATGATATTTTCATAGCATCTAAATTTTTAATTATTATATCAGGTGTAACTTGTATATTACATTGGATTATCTATAAAAAAATAGATAAAATTAATTTAATTAGTTTTGTTTTAATTACTGTTTTTGGATCATTGACTATATTTTTTCATAATAGTCAATTTATCAAATGGAAAATAACAATAATTTATATGTTTTTTTCTATTGTATTATTGATAAGTCAGTTTTATGAAAAAAAACCAATAATACAAAAATTCCTAGAAAAAAATATAAAACTTTCTGATATTTATTGGAAAAAAATTAATTTTTTTTGGGCATTATTTTTTTTATTTTGTAGTATTTTAAATCTTTATATAGCGTTTTATTTTTCAGAAGAAACTTGGGTAAATTTTAAAGTTTTTGGACTCTCAATTTTAATGCTTGTTTCTATTTTAACTACAAGCATTTATATAAATTATAAAACATTAAAAAAGAAGTAATTTTTTATATAATTTAAATATATAATAAAGTGAATATTTTAATAATGCAAAAACAAAATAAATCATTACCCAAGGGAAAAATTGTATTAAAAACTCTTGCAATGCCTTCAGATACTAACGCAAATGGTGATATATTTGGAGGTTGGATCATGTCACAAATGGATATGGGAGGAGCTATATTAGCTAAAGAAATAGCAGGAGGCAAAGTTGTGACTGTTAGAGTAGATGGAATTACTTTTTTAAAACCTGTATCAGTGGGTGATATTGTAAGTTGTTATGCAAATTGTATAAAAATTGGTAAAAGTTCAATTACTATCAATGTAGAAGTATGGATTAAAAAAATTTATTCTCAACCATTAGGTCAATATTATTGCGCTACAGAAGCAATATTTATCTATGTAGCAATTGACCAAATGGGAAAGCCTCGTGAATTGTTGCCTATGAGTATTATTTAAAATATTTTAAATTAAATAAAAAATTTTTAATAAAAATTAACACTTTAAAAAAGTAATAATATTAATATATTAATTTAAAAAAATATTACTTTTTTTAAAGTGTTAAAAAATAAATTTAATTTTAAATGTTTCATAAAAAAATTAATATTTTTTTATCATTATCAAATAAATAAAATTATTTACGCAATATCAAATTCAATTAAATAAAAAACTTTTTTCAAAAAAGTATAAACAGGACCTTCAAATGAATGGATATTTTTTATGATTCAACTACGTGTTGCGTTGTTTTAATATACTGGTTACTAATTGTTCATATTACCTACTGTATTTTAATTAAACGTCGTAGTATACCTTCTTCTATGTCTTGGCTTTTAACTATTTATATTATTCCTTTCATTGGAATTGCAATTTGGTTTTTTTTCGGTGAATTTTATTTAGAAAAAAGACATAAAAGAATAGCAAAAAAAATTTGGTCTATATCTAATCAATACCTTAATCAACTTAAATCTTGTAAATATATTTTTCAAATAAAAAATAGTGAAGTGGCAACTTCTTTATTTCAACTTTGTAAGCATAGACAAGGAATGTCTGGTATTAAAAATAATAAAATTACACTATTAAGTGATAACAAAAAAACTATTAGCGTTTTAATTCGTGATATTTATTTAGCTCGAAAAAATATTGAAATGGTATTTTATATTTGGAAACCAGGAGGACTTGCTGATGATGTAGCAATAGCACTAATTGATTCTGCGAAACGAGGAATACGGTGTAGACTTATGCTAGATTCAGCTGGTAGTCTTGATTTTTTTAGAAGTCCTTGGGTTCAAAGAATGAAAAAATCTGGTATTCAAATTGTAGAAGCATTAAAAGTTAATTTAGTAAGAATGTTTTTACGTCGATTAGATCTAAGACAACATAGAAAAATAATATTAATTGATAATTATATTTCATACTCTGGAAGTATGAATTTAGTAGATCCAATTTTATTTAAAAAATCTTCAGGAATTGGTCAATGGATTGATTTAATGACACGAATTGAAGGACCTATAGCTACAACGATAGGTATGATTTACTCATGTGATTGGGAAATTGAAACAGGTTTCAAAATTTTACCTAAATTGCCGAATAAAGAAATGTTACAGAATATATCTAATCAAAATTCTAGCGTTCAAGTAATTGCATCTGGACCTGGTTTTCCTAAAAATGTAATTCATCAAGCTTTATTAACCGCAATTTATTCAGCAAGACATGAATTAATCATGACTACACCATATTTAGTTCCTAGCGATGATTTATTACATGCTATTTGTACAGCCGCACAAAGAGGTGTAAAAGTTAGTATTATTATACCATTATATCATGATTCTGTTTTAGTAAAATGGGCAAGTAGAGTTTTTTTTAGTGAATTATTAGAAGCAGGAGTAAAAATTTATCAATTTAAAAATGGATTATTACACAGCAAAAGCATATTAGTTGATCGTCAACTTAGTTTGATTGGTACAGCTAATTTAGATATGAGAAGTTTGTGGTTAAACTTTGAAATTACTTTAGTCATTGATGATAATAATTTTAGTAATAAATTATCTTTAATACAACAAGAATACATTTCTCACTCTGAATTATTAGATAAAGATCTTTGGTCTAATCGTGCACATTGGAAAAAAATATTAGAAAAAATTTTTTATTTTTTAAGTCCATTATTATAAATACTAATTAAAAATCAATTATATTTTTATATAAATTATTTTTAAAAATACAAGATAATAAGTTTTACAATTAAAAAAATTAAATAACTTAAATAATTAAGTTGGGGTTTATAAAAACCCCTTCTATTGAAAATAGTACAAAATTTTTTAAAACACACATATAATACTATTAAATAGTATAAAAATTGTATTATATATATCTTTTTAAAAAATTTTTACTTAAATAGTAAATGACCCATTTTTTCTGCTTTAGTTTTTAAATAATAATAATTTTTATCATTTTGTTGAGCTATAAGAGGAACTCTTTCAACAATATCAATTCCAGCAGAAATAAGCATATCTACTTTATATGGATTATTAGTTAATAATCGAATTTTTTTTACGTTTAAAATGTTAAAAATATCAGCACACAATGAAAAATCTCGTTCATCTGCAGAAAAACCAAGTTTTAAATTTGCTTCTACAGTATCTAATCCCTGGTCTTGTAGAGAATATGCTTTAATTTTATTAAGAAGACCAATATTTCTTCCTTCTTGACGATGATATATTAATATACCACTTCCTTCATGTGCGATTTTATTCATCGACATTTTTAATTGATCTCCACAGTCACATCTTAAACTAAAAAAAGCATCTCCTGTTAAACATTCAGAATGTATTCTAGAAAGAATAGGTACGTTTTTTTTTATATCCCCATAAACAAGGGCAATATGATTTTTCCCGTTCTTTTTTTCTTCAAATCCAAATATAATAAAATTTCCCCAACGAGTAGGTAATATAGCCTTTTCTATTTTAATTAATTTCATAAAAACTCCTTTATTTCTATTCGAACTATATAAATTTAAATTAATATAAATATATAAAAATATTATTGCATAGATTGTATGATGAAATTTAGTTTTTTAATTGGATTTTTTGAATAAGTAACAGAACGTCCTACAACTATATAATCTATTGGAAATTTTTTAGATTGTTTTGGAGTAATAATTTGATGTTGATCAAAAGCAGAATCATTCAAACATCTAATTCCTGGTGTTACTATTTTATATTCATTACCACATAATAATTTAATTTTTTTTGCTTCTTTACCTGGGCATACAACACCATCTAAACCACAATCTTGGGATAGTTTAGATAAAATTAAAATATAATCTTGTAATGAAATTTTAATACCAATATCTTTTAAATCTTCTTGTGTTATACTGGTGAGTGCTGTAACTGCAATTAATAGAGGACGTTTTTTAAATGATTCTAATGCTTTTTTAGCAGATATTAGCATTTCTTTCCCACCAGAAGCATGAACACTTAACATCCATATTCCTAGGTCTGCTGCTGCTTTAGTCGCATTAAAAACAGTATTAGGAATATCATGAAATTTTAAATCTAAAAATATATTAAATCCTAATTTATGTAATTCATTGATAAATTTTTTTCCTAGAATTGTAAATATTTCTTTTCCAATCTTTAAATAAAATAAAGATGGATTAAGAAGATTTACTAATTTCATAGCTTCTTTTTTATTATAAAAGTCTAATGCAATAATAATTTTAGGAATATTAGAATAATTAAGTTTTAACACTATTTAACCTCTATTGAAATAATTTATATTTTATTTTTTATAAATATTTAATTTTTAATAATATTAAAAATATTTTAAACAAATATAATTGATTATTTTTATATATTAATTTTGAAAACTAGCATGATATGACGAACGTACAAAAGGTCCACAATATGCATTTTTAAAACCAATAGATATTGCTTCTTTCTTAATATTTTCAAATTCTAGAGGTGATATGTAACGTTCTACTGGAAGGTGATTTTTACTAGGTTGAAGATATTGTCCTACTGTTAATAACGTAACACCGCTGGAATAAAGATCTTTCATTACTTGAGTAATTTCCTTGTCTTTTTCACCTATTCCTATCATTAAACCTGATTTAGTAGGAATTTGATTATATTTTTTTTTAAATGATTCTAATAATAACAATGATTTTTTATAATTTGCTCCAGGACGTATTTTTTTATAGAGTCGAGGTACATTTTCTATGTTATGATTGAAAACATCAGGTAATTCTGAATTAAAAATATTTAAAACCAATTCAATTCTACCTCTAAAATCTGGAACTAATATTTCAATTTTTACTTTATTTTTATTTCTAATAGAATTCATACAATTAACAAAATGTTGTGCACCACCATCATATAAATCATCTCTTGCAACGGAAGTAATTACTACATAATTTATTCCCATATCAAATATAGTATTTGCTAATTTTTTAGGTTCTTCTAAATTCAAATTTTTAGGTTTTCCATGTGATACTGCACAAAATGGACAATTTCGAGTACATATAGCTCCAAGAATCATAAAAGTTGCAGTGCCATTATTAAAACATTCTGATAAATTTGGACAATTTGCTTCTTCACAAACAGAATATAAATTATTTTTTCGCAAAGCATATTTTACTTGATTTATACGAGACGTATGAATAGGTAATTTAATTTTTATCCAGTCTGGTTTATTTAATTTACTTTTTTTTGCTAAAATATTTTTAATAGGTATTAAATTTATTTTTTTATTCATAAATTTCATTATCACTAATTGAGAAAAAAGATTTTTAAAATATTTGAAAATTTTTAAAAATATTATTTTTTTATAATTTTAACATTTAATAATTGAGCTAGTTTTTTTATTAAAATAATACGAATATCTTTTAATGTTAAAAAAAAATTAAATTCTTTTATTTGTGTCATTTTCATATATATATCTCCGCAAGGGTAAATATAATCAAATGGAGTTAAATCCATATCAACATTTAATGATAAACCATGTAAAGTACAACCTTTTTTAATTCTTAATCCTAAAGAACATATTTTTTTATTATTAACATAAACTCCCGGAGCATTTTTTTTGATATTTGATTTAATAGAAAAATACTTTAAAGTATCAATTATTAAAATATGAATAATATCTATTAATTGACGAATATTAATTTTCCTACGTTTTAAATCAATTAAAAAATATAATATTTGTTGTCCAGGACCATGATATGTAATTTGACCACCTCTATTAGCGGTTACTATAGGAATATCATTAATAAAATTATTTTTAGATATTATTGAATAATTTTGTTTTAATAAACCTTGTGTAAAAATAGGATAATGTTCTACAAACCAGATTTCATCGAATGTAAAACTATTGCGTTTTTCTGTAAAATAATTCATTTCATTAACAATTTTAATCCAATCTATTAATCCTATATTTTTAAAAAAAATAATTTTATTTTTCAATGAAATATCCAAAATTATATATAATAAGTAAAAAATTAAATAATATTTTTAACGCTAATGCAATAATTCATTTAAAATAGATTTTATTCCAACACTAAAAAATTCAATTCCCAAAGCCATTAATAATAAACCCATAACACGCGTAATAATATTAATACCTGTTTTCCCTAATATTTCCACTACACATGGGGCAGCTCGAAAACACAGCCAACAAAATAAAGAAAACAAAAAAATAGATATAGTACATCCAATCAAATTTAACCAAGTAGAATAATATGTACTCCAAACAATAGTTGAACTAATAGCACCTGGTCCTGCAATTAAAGGCATAGCTAAAGGAACAACGCTAATATTCTCATGTATTTCTTCTTTATCTTTTTTTATTTTCTTTTTTTTTGTGAATTTCCCATTAATCATAGAAAAAGCAATACCCATAATTAATAGACCTCCTGCAATACGAAAAGAATTAATAGAGATACCAAAAATATTTAAAATACTATCACCTAAAAATAATGATATGAATAGTATTAAAAATGCAGAAAAATTTGCTATTAAATTAGTTTTTTTCCGCTCTAAGGTATTTTGATGAGCAGTCATGGTGGTAAAAATAGGAATCATTCCGATTGGATTTACTAGTGCACATAAACTTATAAAAAACTTTATATATATAGAAAAATCAAAAATTGAAATATGCATATTGAACTCTTAATTAATATTTAAATTCTTTTAATTTTATTAAAATTATCTTAAAAAATATTTAAAATAATTAAACTTGTTGCATCTTTAAAAAAATAAATAAGTTTAATTTTAAATTATTTTAAAATATTAAATCCATATTTAATAATCAGGTTTTGCAATAATATTTCTTGTTTTTAATCGAATTTCACATAATATTATTTGAATTACATCAGAAACTTTATAACATAAATTACCATTAATAAATACTTGTCCTATTTCTTGATTTAATATTAATTCTTCTCGAATAGGATGTAAAAATAATGCAGGAATAAAAACATTTGCACCATTTTCTATTATTTTAGCTCGTATTCCACTTCTGGAAACATCGGTAATTTCAGCAGAAAATTTTTTATTTTGATATTCTTTTTTCTGTAAAAGTATGGTATAAAGCCAATCTGAAACATCTCTTTCAGCTATTCTGTTTTTACGTTTTTGTTCACTGATTTTTAATTTAATCTCTTCGTTAGGCTTAATAATTTTTTCTTTTTTAATAATTGATTTTAATAAACGATGATTAATCATATCACTATATTTTCGAATAGGTGATGTCCAAGTAGCATATTCTGAAAATCCTAGTGCAAAATGTGGACTTGGCGTAGTACTAAAATCTCCAAAAGATTGATATCGACGAATACGACTGTTAATGTAATCATTTGATAAAATATTTAAAACACGTCTTAGATTACAAAATCCTTTTAATGTCATTATTTCTTTTACAGTAAATTTTAAATTATAATTTTTTAAGAAAGAAACTGTATTTTCAGCATTAATAGAATCAAAACCAGCATGTATATTATATATTCCGAATCCAATATTTTTTGATAAAAAATTTGCAGCTACAATATTTGCTATTATCATTGATTCTTCAATGATTTTATGAGCGATTCGTCTTTTTTCAACAACTACACTTTTTACTATGCCCGTTTCAGAAAACTGAAATCTATATTCTAAACTATCTTTAAATAATACTGCATTTAATTTTCGCCATTTTATACGTGATAAACATAATTGATGTAAAAGAGAAATTTGATTTTGAATAGACTTGTTTGATGGTTTCCATAATCCTTTTTTTTCAATCCAATTTGATACATCTTCATAAGATAATTTTTCTTTTGATTTAATCCATGCTAAGAAAAAATCAGCTATATTAGAAATATTTCCATCTTTATTAATTGTTATAGAACATGCTAAAACTGGACGACGTTTGTTAGGAAGTAATGAACATATATTTTCTGATAATTCCCTAGGTAACATAGGAATATTAAAACCTGGCAAATAATTTGTAAAACCTCTTTTAGAAGCAATGATATCTAATTTACTTCCTCTTTCTATATACGAAGTGGGATCTGCAATAGCTACAGTTAAACAAAAATTTCCATTATTAGTTTCTTTAATAAATAGAGCGTCATCAATATCTTTTGTGTTAGTATTATCTATTGTAATAAAATCAAAACTTGTTAAATCTTTTCTTTTAAAACAATCTTTTAATAAACAATCTTGTTCTTCAATTAAAGGTGCTTTTTTTTCGAGATTATGACGTGATAAAGTTACCCACCATGGTGTTAATGGATCATTGTTTTTTACTATTTCTTCAATTAATTCAGCAGAAAATACAGCATGACCATTAAGTTTATGTTGTACTAAATTAGCTACAACCCAATCTCCGGTTTGAAAAGAACTGGTATAATTTTTTTTAGGATAACATATTATAATTAGATCTTTTAAAAAAGGATATTCTGGTAGAATAAATAATTTATTATCTTTTTTTTCAATTTGTCCTACAAATCTTTTTAAAAAAGGTTCAATTAATACTTCAGGATTAACTACTTCACGATTTTTTTCAATTTGTAATACAGCTGATATTTTATCTCCATGCATAACTTTTTTCATATTTTTAGGTGGTATAAAATAGCTTTTCTGTACATCAACTTCTAAAAAACCAAACCCTTTTTCGGTACTTTTTACTATTCCTTCAACCCGTGGTGTTTGCTTATGTAAATTTTTTTTTAATTGTTTAAGTAATGGATTGTTTTGGAACATAATTATAAGACCTAACTATTTAACAAATAATTTTATTATTTAAGAAATTTTAATATATAACTTATTTATAAATTATCATAGATAAATTTTATTAAAAAATTTTTGGTTTTAAATTGTTCTATTAGGTACATTAACATTAAAACCATTATCAACATAAATAATTGAACCCGTTATTCCCATAGATAAATTCGAACATAAAAAAGCAGCAACATTTCCTATTTGTCTGCTAGTAATATCGCTTTTAATTAATGAAACTGATTTTTGATATTTTTGTATTTTAGAAAAATTTTTGATCTGATAAGAAGATATAGTTTTAATAGGTCCAGATGAAATACCATTAACTCTAATATTTTTTTTACCTAATGAGTATGCCATATATCGAACATTAGATTCTAAAGAAGCTTTAGCAAGTCCCATCATGTTATAATTAGATACAACTCTTTGTGATCCTAAATAAGATAATGTAATTAGAGAAGAAAATTTATTTAACATATTTTTCGATTCTCTTGCCATACTTAAAAAACTATACGAACTGATTTCATGAGCTAAGTTAAAAGATTCTCTAGTACTACTTTCAATAAAGTCTTTATACATTTTTTCTTTAGGACAATAAGCAATTGAGTGGATAAATCCATCAAATCTACTCCATGTTTTTTTTAAATTAAAAAATAGTTCTTTAATATTTTCGTCATTAGATACATCGCAAAAAAAAGTAGTATTAACACTCATTGAATTAATTAAATATTTAATTTTATTGATAATTTTTTTATTTTGACATACAAAAATTAACTGTGCTTTTTGTTCATATAAAGCTTTTGCTATACCTAATGCAATTGATCTCTCATTAGATATACCAGTTATTAAAATTTTTTTACCTTTTAAAAATCCCATTCTAAATTTCCAACAGTAAATTGTATATGTATAAATTTTTTCTAGTAAATAACATATAATTTTACTCATTTATAAAAAACAAAAACATATCTAAATTATTTTATAAATTTTTATTACTTTTTCTAAATAATTTAATGCTTGTTTAGAAGGATGTTTTTTTATATATTGAAAAAATTTTTTTATTGTCATAGTATTGATAATTTTTATTGCAGTATGTTTATCTTTAGCAAATATTTTTAATAACGCACTAGTTCCATTTACATAAGAAACAATAGTTGCATATCTCATTATTTCTTTATTCTTAATACCAAGTAAATTTCTTTTTTGTAATAAACGAAGATATGAAGTGCCAATGTTTATATTAATTCTAGGATTATATAATTCCTTTACAGATGGTTGACCTTTCTTTCTATTTAGACGATATATATCTAAACCTGCTGCAGATGGTTTGATTTGCATTAATCCAATTGCATTAGAACTACTTTTAGCAAAAGGGTTTCCAGAAGACTCGACATATATAATAGATTTAATTAACTTTTCATCAACATTGTATTTATTTGATGCATTTTTAATAAAATAATTCCAATGATAAATTGTTTTTTCTATTTGTTTTTTACTTAAAGAAAAATTTTTTTTTATGTTTAAAGGCTTATGACAGCCTAATATAAAAATAATTGAAAAAATAAGAGCTTTTAATATCATAAGAAAAACTCCTTAAAAAAATAAATTTAAAAATATATTTATGCAGTTATCTCTTCTATAATTTGAATAGCAGATCCAATATAATTTACTGGAGTCATTTTTTTTAAACGTTTTTTTTCTATTTCTGGAATATTTAAATTAGAAATAAATTTATGTAAATCAATTTGATTTATTTCTTTTCCTCGAGTTAATTTTTTTAATTGTTCATAAGAATTTTGAATATTATATCGTCTCATAACGGTTTGAATTGCCTCAGATAAAACTGACCAGTTTTGGTTGAGGTTTGTTAAAAGTTGAGCATTATTGATTTGTAATTTCTTCATACCATTTAACATTGAATAATATGCAATTACTGAATAAGATAGTGTTACTCCTATATTTCTTAAAACTGTAGAATCACTTAAATCACGTTGCCATCTAGAAATTGGTAGTTTATTGATCATATGATGCATTAAAGCATTTGATAATCCTAAATTACCTTCTGAATTTTCAAAATCAATAGGATTTATTTTATGTGGCATTACAGATGAACCTACTTCATGATCTATTGGTATCTGCTTAAAATAATTAAGAGAAATATATCCCCAAATATCACGATTAAAATCAATTAATATAGTATTAAAAAGAGATATACATCCAAATATTTCTGCAATATAATCATGTGGTTCAATTTGGGTTGTACATGGGTTCCAAATAAGATTTAATGATGTTATAAACTCCTTACTAATCATATGCCAATTAATATATGGATATGCTGCTACATGTGCATTATAATTTCCAGTAGTTCCATTAAATTTTGCTAATATTTCTATTTTCTTTAACTTAAAAAATTGACGTTGAATGCGATAATAAAAATTTAATATTTCTTTACCCATAGTAGACGGAGTTGCTGGCTGTCCATGAGTCATAGATAATAAAGAACTATTTTTATATTGAATAGAATATTTTTTTAAAAAATTAATTATTTCAGACCACAAAGGTAAAAGAACTTGATTAATAGAATCTTTGATCATTAAAGCGTAAGCTATATTATTAATATCTTCTGAAGTACATGAAAAATGTATGAATTCTGATATCAATGATAATCTTGTTGATTGAGAAAATTTATCTTTTAAAAAATACTCCAATGCCTTAACATCATGATTAGTTTTTTTTTCTATATTTTTTATATATATTGCATCTTTTATAGTAAAATTTTTTAAAATATCATCAATAAATGATATATCTTTATATTCTAACTTTTTCAGTTTTAGCATTTTATGCATGCTGATTATTTTTTTTAACCATAAAATTTCTACCTGAAGACGATATCTTAAAAAACCAAATTCACTAAATATATATCGTAATGATTTGGTTGATTTAAAATATCGACCGTCAATAGGGGAAATAGCTGTTAATAAACTTAAATTCATATTTTATATTCCTATTTTTAAGAATGTCTTAAAAAAATCAATTTGAATAAAATAATTATATGATAAAAGATATAAATTTATTTAAAATATAAAGAATTAAAGTAATGGTAATTTATATTTAATAACCCCCCCCCCAATACAAATATCAGATAAGTAAAAAACAACTGATTGTCCTGGTGTAACAGCAACTACAGGTACATCAAATAGGACTTTAATATAAAAATTATCTATATATTTTATTTTACAAGAGAGATCATTTTGACGATATCTTATTTTGGCTTTACAAAAAAATGGAAACTTAAATTTAATATTATTTATCCAATCAATTTTTTCAGCTATTAAACCTTTTGACATTAAATGTAAATTATTTGATCCTTGAGCTACAATTAATGAATTTGTTTTTATGTTTTTTTCAACTACATACCACGGCATATCATCTTTTCCTTGTATTCCTCCAATTTTTAAACCTTTACGTTGTCCTAAAGTATAATAAAATAAACCATTATGTTTTCCAATAATTTCTCCATTAGTTGTAATTATATTACCTTTTTTTTCTGTCATGTAATAAGAAAGAAAACTATTTATATTTTTTGGGCCTATAAAACAAATACCAGTAGAATCTTTTTTTTCTGCGACTGTTAAACCGATTTTTTTTGCAATTATTCTGATTTGAGTTTTTTTAAATGAACCAATAGGAAATAAAATTTTTTCTAATTGATCAGCTTTTAAAGTATATAAAAAATAACTTTGATCTTTATTACAATCTATTCCTTTTAAAAGATAATGAATTCCATTTTTTTTACAAATACGAGCATAATGACCAGTAGCAATATAATCTGCTTGGAGTTGTTTAATAGCATAATTAAAAAATAATTTAAATTTAATTTCTTTATTACATAATATATCAGGATTTGGAGTATTTCCTTTTTTATGTTCTTTTAAAAAATGTTTAAATACCTGTTCCCAATATTCTTGAGAAAAATTTATTTTATGAAGATAGATATTTAATTTTTTACAAACATTTTCAGCATCAGATAAATCTTTTTCTGAATGACAATAACCTTCTTTATCATTTTCTTCCCAGTTTTTCATAAACAAACCTTCTACTAAATAGGTATGTTTCTTTAAAAACCATGCAGCAACAGATGAATCAACACCTCCAGACATAGCAATGATAACTTTTTTTTTTTGTTTTATCATAAAAAATAACATCTTGTTTTTTATCAAAAGAAAATTATATTTAATAATCTTAAAAAATAAATACATAATTTATGTATAATTTTTAAAAAATTATTAAATATAATATAATTAAACAACTAGAATATATTATATGAAAATAAAAATAAGAAATATATTAAATATTTATACTTTTCAAAAATATTAATATAAAATAAATTTTAGATTAAAAATCTAATTACAATTAAATATTTCTAATTCATTTTAAAATAAGCTAAATAAAAAATGAAACATATAAGAAATTTCTCTATTATCGCTCATATTGATCATGGTAAATCAACTTTATCAGACCGTTTAATTCAAGCATGTGGTGGATTATCTGAAAGAGAAATGTCTGATCAAGTTTTAGATTCTATGGATTTAGAAAAAGAAAGAGGGATTACAATTAAAGCACAGAGTGTAATGATTGATTATACGGATATAAAAGGAAATATTTTTCAATTAAATTTTATTGATACACCTGGTCATGTAAATTTTTCTTATGAAGTCTCTAGATCATTAGCAGCCTGCGAAGGTGCATTGTTAGTAATTGATGCTACTCAAGGTGTAGAAGCTCAAACATTAGCTAATTGTTATACTGCTTTAGAAATGAATTTATCAATATTACCAGTTTTAAATAAAATTGATTTACCCAGCTCCAATGCAGAACGAGTTATAAAAGAAATTGAAGATATTATTGGAATTTCTGCATCTAATTCTGTTAAGTGTTCAGCAAAAACAGGTGAAGGTATTCCACAACTTATTGAAAAAATTATTACTCATATTCCTTATCCTAATGGAAATGAAAAAGATCCATTACAAGCTCTTATAATTGACTCATGGTTTGATAATTATTTAGGTGTAGTATCTTTAATAAGAGTTAAAAATGGATTTATATCTCAAAAAGATAAAATACAAGTAATGAGTACTGGAAAAAGTTATTTTGTTGAACAATTAGGTATATTTACACCTAAAAAAATAAATAAAAAACAACTAAAATGCGGTGAGGTAGGTTGGATTATATGTGGGATTAAAAATGTTTCAGCCGCTCCAGTTGGAGATACCTTAACTAATTATCATAATCCATCAGAAATCATGTTAACTGGATTTAAACAGATAAAACCACAAATTTATGCAGGTCTATTTCCAGTCACATCAGATCAATATGAAACATTTAGAGATGCATTAGAAAAACTGAGTTTAAATGATTCTTCTTTATTTTATGAACCAGAAAATTCTAATGCTCTTGGATTTGGTTTTAGATGTGGGTTTTTAGGCTTGTTACATATGGAAATCGTACAAGCACGATTAGAACGAGAATATTCCCTTGATTTAATTTCAACAGCGCCAACTGTTATTTATCAAATTGAATTAATTAACGGGAAAAAAATTTATTTAGATAGTCCTTCAAATTTTCCTTTACTTAATACAATTAAAAAAATTAAAGAACCAATTGCTGAATGTAATATTTTATTACCTCCTAAATTTCTCGGTTCAGTAATGAAATTATGTATAAAAAAAAGAGGCATACAAATTGATTTAGTTTATCATTCAAACCAAGTTGCTTTAAAATATTATATTCCAATGAGTGAAGTTGTTTTAAATTTTTTTGATGAATTAAAATCAATTTCCAGTGGATATGCATCATTAGAATATGACTTTAAACATTTTAAATCAGTTAAAATAGTACGAATAGATATATTAATTAATTCAGAACGAGTTGATGCATTAACTACTCTTTCATACTATAAAAATGCGCAATATCGAGCTCGTGAAATAGTTGATAAGATGAAAACACTAATACCTAGACACCAATTTGATATTAGTATTCAAGCAACCATAAACAATGTAATTATTGCTAGAGCTACAATTAAGCAGTTAAGAAAAAATGTATTAGCGAAATGTTATGGTGGTGATATTAGTAGAAAAAAGAAATTATTAAAAAAACAAAAAGATGGTAAAAAAAGAATGAAAAAAATAGGCAATGTAAATATGCCAAAAACAGCGTTTCTTACTATTTTAAATATTAATAATTAAAAAAGAGGAAAAAAATGCCTAATATATTAACTTTATTTTTAATATTTAGTATATTATTTACAGGTTCTTTTTGGTTTTTTATTCATATACAATTGATTATTAATTATTTTTTAAATAAAAAAAAAGAAATAAGATTCTTTTAAACAAAAAAATATTTTTTAAAAATCAAGAAAATATTTTTAAATCTATATCATCTTTATTTCCAATGTTTTTTATTGTTTTTATAATACGCTCTTTTATATATGAACCATTTCAGATTCCTTCAGGTTCAATGATGCCAACACTATTAGTTGGAGATTTTATTTTAGTAGACAAATTTTCATATGGAATTAAAGAACCAATTACAAATACAACCTTAATAAAGAATAAACACCCACAACGTGGAGATATAATAGTTTTTAAACATCCTATAGAATCTAATATAAATTATATTAAACGTATAATAGGATTACCAGGAGATAAAATTGAATACAATAATAAAAAAATTAAAATTTGTGTTAATTACATAAATACACATAATTGTCAAAATGCATTGCCTATTCATTATTCAAATAAACAGTTAACTGCATTTATTCAAAAAATATATCTCTTCCAAGACAATAATCTAAAAAAAGAAAAAATATATAATTCTATTTACTTTAAAGTAATGGAAGAAAATATTAATAATTTTAAACATAATATATTATTATTAGATGAAGTTAAAAACCAAACAGATCATTACTATCAACAAGATAAAATATCAAAATTTAATTGGATAATACCAAAAAATAAGTATTTTGTAATGGGAGATAATCGTGATAATAGTTTAGATAGTCGTTATTGGGGATTTGTACCAGAAGAAAATATTTTAGGAAAAGCTTTAAGAATATGGATGAGTTTTGAAAAAAAAGAAAATGAATGGCCGACAGGTATACGTATTAATAGAATTGGAAATAAGATATATTAAAAATAAATATATAATATTTATTTAATAAGTTTTAAAATATTTTTTCTAGTTCTGTCAAATTTTACTGTTTTTCCTGTTATATATAAAAATCAATTAAAATGTCATTGAAATTGGTATAACATGAACCACATCGTAGCAAATAAAATACAGGAAATATTGGGATATACTTTTACTCATAAAGATTTATTAAGGCAAGCACTTACACATCGTAGTGCAAGCAGCAATCACAATGAAAGACTTGAATTTTTGGGAGATTCTATATTAAGTTTTGTAATTGCTAATGCTTTATATCAACATTTTCCATCGATTGACGAAGGAGATATGAGTCGTATGAGAGCAACTTTAGTGAAAGGAAATACACTGGCAGAAATAGCATATGAATTTGATTTAGGAGAATATTTACAATTAGGTCAAGGAGAATTAAAAAGCGGAGGATTTCGTCGTGAATCTATTTTAGCAAATACTGTGGAAGCTTTAATTGGAAGCATTTATTTAGATAGCAATATTAAAACAGTAGAGGAATTAATACTTAAATGGTATGAAAAACGTTTAGAAAAAATAAGTCCTGGAGATATACAGAAAGATCCAAAAACAAGATTACAAGAATATTTACAATCTAAACATTTATCATTACCTACATATTTTATAGTAAAAGTATGCGGAGAAGCTCATAATCAACTATTTACCATTCATTGTGAAATAAGCATTAATTCAAAATTGTTCATTGGAAAAGGAACAAGTAGAAGAAAAGCCGAACAAGACGCAGCTAAAAAAGCATTAATTCAATTAGGTGTAGAGTGAATAAAAAACAAGAATATTGTGGATATATAACTATTATCGGAAGACCGAATGTTGGAAAATCAACTTTAATTAATGAAATAATTGGAAAAAATATTTCCATTACGTCAAAAAAGAAAAATACAACACAAAGTAATATTATAGGTATCAAGAATCACGAAATTTATCAATCTATTTATATAGACACACCTGGAGTATGCTATCATGATATAAAAAGTTTAAATATCATAAAAAATACAAACTTAATTATATTTGTTATAGATAGGAATATATGGAAAAAAGAAGATGAAATTATTTATAATCAAATAAAAAAAATTAATATTCCAATAATTTATGTAATCAATAAAATGGATAAATTATTCAATAAAAATAATATTTTATCATATATTGATATGCTTTCAAAAAAAACTAATTCAACAGAAATTATTCCTATTTCAGTAAAAAAAAGACAAAATATTTTTTCATTGGAAAAAATTGTACAAACATATTTAACAAAAAATCAACATATTTTTCCTAAAAATTATATTACTACAAATTCTTTTAATTTTTCTATATCTGAAATTATTCGTAGACAAGCAATATTTTTTTTAAGAGATGAATTACCATCGATATTGACAGTAAAAGTTGAGTCAATTAAATATAATTATAAAAAACTATATATTAATGCAATTATTTATGTAAATAATAAAAGACAAAAAAAAATTGTTATTGGTACTCAAGGAGACATTATTAAAAAAATTAGTATGTCATCTAGATACTATCTAGAAAAAGAAAATGATAAAAAAGTACATCTATCAATATGGGTAATAGAAAAATTAAAAATTAAAGAACATTAAAAATAACTTTATTTTTTAAAATTAGTTAAAATACTTAAAATATTTTAACTAATTTTAAAAGCAAAATTATATTTTTTATTAAAAATGTTAAAAGGAGTTTATTTTATGCCTATTATTGGTATAGGAACAGATATTGTGGAAATTAAACGTATTAAAAGAATTTTTTTTCAATTTGGAAATAAGTTAGCTAAAAAAATTTTATCTATACAAGAATGGAGAGAATATATTATATATAAAAATAAAATTCATTTTCTTGCTAAAAAATTTGCAGCTAAAGAAGCTGCTTCTAAAGCATTAGGAACAGGTATCAATTATGGAATCACTTTTAAACAATTAGAATTATATAACAATATTCTAGGAAAACCAAATTTTCGTTTTTTAGATCATGCTTTTCAAAAATTTAAAGAAATAAAATGTAAATCTATACATGTTAGTATATCTGATGAAAAATTATACGCACACGCTATAGTAATTTTAGAAAGTTAAATAATTAAATAAATTATTTTCTTTTGTTTTTAAAAAAATTAATTAATATTTGAGAACACTTAGGTTCTATAATATTTTTTCGAACTTTTAATCGATATTTTTTTTGTAATTCTAAAAAAATATTTTCAAAGGGACATTTTTTATCTTTTTTATAACTTGCTCCAAATACCAATCTTTCAATACGACTGTGTATAATAGCTCCAAAACACATTATACAGGGTTGTAATGTGACATATAATGTAGTATTTATAAATCTATAATTTTTTATGTTTTTTCCAGCTTGACGTAAAGCTATAATTTCAGCATGAGCAGTAGGATCATTTTGAGTAATGGAACTATTCCAACCTGTTCCAATAATTTTTTCTTTTAAAACTAATATTGCACCTACAGGTATTTCTCCTTGTTCTTGAGCATAATATGCATTTTTTAGAGCAATTTTCATCCAATATTCATCTTTATTAGTATTCATGAAATATTTTTAACACATATTAGTTTTTTTTAAGATTCTCAGCTTTTCTTTTTTCCATGTATTTTTTTTGTCTTCTTCTCTTTTGTCTATTTTATTTTTACCTTTCGCTAATCCGAAACTTAATTTACACCAAGATTTTTTCCATAATAAAGAAAGTGCAATTAAAGTGTAACCTATTTGATTCTTCTTTATAGATAAGTAATTTATTTCGTTTTTATGTAAAAGCAATTTTCTTTTTCTTATTGAATCACAAGACAAATAATTTGACGTAGTTTGCAAAGGTTGAATAATAGAATTACAAAGATACATCTCATTGGAATTGTTATTATTTGAATAATTACTAATGTAACTTTCAGAAATATTTATCTTACCTAATCTAATAGATTTAATTTCCCATCCCTTTAATACTAAACCTGATTGAAATACTTCTTCTATGAAATAATTATAATATGCTTTTTTATTTGTACAAATAGTAGATAATTTTAAATTATGCTTTTTTTTATTTAACATAGTTAGATATAATCCAAAAAAATTTATTTAAATATTTTTTAATTATAAATTGATTTTTTAAAAAAATTTTGTTAATACATTCTTTATAAATAATATAAAAAATTTAAATTTTACGAATATGATTCAAGTTACAATAATTTATGCTTTATCAGAAATACAATATATTAAAACAGTTTATATGAAATCTAATTCAACTGTAAAAGATGCTATCTTAGCATCAAATTTACTTAGTATAGTAGAAAATATTCAATTTTATAAAAATAATGTAGGAATCTATAATAAATTAGTTCATTTAAATAAGAAAATAAAAAATGGAGATCGAATTGAAATTTACAGAAATTTAATAACAGATCCAAAAGAAAGAAGAAGAAATAAACATCACTCTTTGAAACAATTATTAAAAATTTAAAAATAATATTTTTAATTTTATAATTTTTTAATGTTCTAAGAACAATCAATGTTTTTTGTTGATACAACAACCATTGCAGGACGTAATAAACGAGAATTATAAATTATATAACCAGATTGCATCACTTCAAGTATTTGATTAGATTCAATTTCATTATTATATCTAACAGATATTGCTTGATGAATGTTAGGATCAAATTCAATTTTTATATCATTTATTTTAGATACTTGAAATTCAGTAAACATAGTTTTTATTAAAGATAGAACATGTTCGATATTTTTTAAAATTTCAATATATTTTTTTTCGTTTTTTTGTTGTATTAAATTAAAAGCACGTTCAATATTATCTATAATTGGAAGAAATTCAATAATTAATTTTTCTAAAGAAAATTTTTGATATTTGTCAAATTCAATTTTTAATCTGTTTTTTACTTGAAAAACTTCTTTATTTTGATTTAAAATTATTTCTTTTATTTTTTCTTCAGATATCTTTAATTTATTTTGTAAAATATTAATTAAATCATTATTTTCATTATTTAAATCATTTATTGTATCTTTTGTATTTTTTTCATCTGTTATTTTTATTTTATTTATCATAAATATATCCTTTTTCATGTAGTTTATAAATATACTTAATACTTATTTGCATGAAAAAATTTAAAAAATGTTAATAAATTCAAAATATTTTAATTTTTTTTAATAAGAGGGGGAATGTAAGATATTGACATATCCCAAGGTTGTTCGATCCATATATTTTGATCGACATCAATGATATAATCATCTACTAATAATCTACCCATTGGTTTTGCAAAAATAGTTACAAAATATGCTTTTGGATATAATTTTCGAATAATATTTGCAGTTCCACCTGTATCAACAAGATCATCTACTACAATGATTTTTTCACTATTACTTTTTGTTTTTTTTATAATTTTTCTATTTTTTTGTAGACAATCATAATTATAACTTGCAATACATATTGTATCAACATATCGAATACTTAACTCTCTTGCTAATAAAGAAGCAGGAACTAAACCACCTCTGCTAACAGCAATAATTCCATTCCAAGAATTTATTTTGAGTAATCGACTAGCTAACTTTCGCGTATAAATTTGAAGCATATCCCAAGTGACAATATATTTCTCACTCATGAAAAATTCCAAAACTATAAAATAGTATTTATTAGCAAAGTGGAAATAATTTGTAGTTATTTTAGGATTTTAAACTATTGAAATAAAACTATTGATTATTTTTTTTCATTTCTTTTTCAATAATTAATATTAATATGTGAATAATTTTTATATGAATTTCCTGTATTCGATCTGAATAACCGTAATATGGTACACAAATTTCAATATCAGATAATTTTTTAATTTTTCCTCCATCATTTCCTGTTAATACAATTATTTTCATTTCTTTTTTACGTGCTGTTTTTATTGCATTAATAATATTACTAGAATTTCCTGAAGTGGAAATTGCTAATAATATATCACTAGAGTTTCCTATACTTTCAATATAACGTGAAAAAATATAATCATATCCAAAATCATTTCCTATTGCTGAAATATGTCCTACATCAGAAATAGGTATTGCTGGATATCCAGATCTTTTTTTTCTATAAAGACCAGTGAGCTCTTCTGCAAAATGAACAGCATCACAATGTGATCCTCCATTGCCACAGGAAATTACTTTTTTTTTATTTTTAAATGCTTCTGAAATTAAAATAGCAGATTTTTCAATGTTTTTTATTTGATCTTTATTTTCTAAAAAATTTTTTAAAACGTTTAATGCAGTATTTAATTCAAAATCAATAGTTTTTTTATACATCATTGTAACTTAAATTTGAAAAAGTAAAATTTTTTTTAAAATATTTCATTTTTTTCGGTGCGGACGGGACTCGAACCCGTGACCCCCGGCGTGACAGGCCAGTATTCTAACCAACTGAACTACCGCACCTTTTTTATACTTCTATCATTGTACATATTTTAAAAAAATCAGTCAATCATCTTTTTATAGTTATTGATAATTTAATTTTTATAAATTAGTTTTTTATTTTATATTTTTTAGATAGTTTATATATTTTTCATGAAGTTTTAGTTCTTGTTGATTTGCTTTCAATATTTTTAAAGATTTTTTTTTATTTATTATTAATTTACCAGAAGATTCAAAATTTTTTGTGTTTTCAATATTATTATAAAATGACATCGATTCTTGACCACTCGTCATTAAAAGATATAATTTACCTAATAAAAACGAATCTAAAAGAGCACCATGTAAAATTCTATGAGAATTTTTTATTTTATATCGATTGCACAGAGCATCTAATGTATTTTTTTTTCCAGGAAATAATTTTCTTGCAATTTTTAAAGTATCAATAATATAACAAAACTTTGATATATCTATTATTTTATTTGTTAATAAAGAAAATTCTTGATTTATAAATCCTATATCAAATGGTGCATTATGAATTACTAATTGAGAATTTCGAATATACTGAAAAAACTTTTTAGCTATATTTTTAAACAATGGTTTATCTAATAAAAAATCATTAGTAATTCCATGAACTTTTAAAGCATTTGAATCTATTAATCTATTAGGTTGAATATATACATGAAAATTATTTCCTGTAAAACGACGATTAATAATTTCAACAGCTCCAATTTCAATAATTCTATGATTAATATAAGGTTTTCCAAAATTATTCATACCAGTAGTTTCAGTATCTAATATAATTATTCTTTTTTTATTATTTATCATGCTTAATTTAACTAGTCTTTCGGAATATTTAATATAATGTTAAAATTAGTCAGAATATTTACAGATGGTTCTTGTTTAGGAAATCCAGGATCGGGTGGATATGCAACCATATTACGTTATAATGTAAAAGAAAAAATATTAACTTCAGGTTTTTTTTTAACCACTAACAACCGAATGGAACTAATGGGTGTAATCTCAGGATTAGAACTTTTAAAACAATCTTGTACCGTTGAAATTTTTACAGATAGTCAATATGTTAAACAAGGAGTAACAAACTGGATATCAAAATGGAAGAAGCAAAAATGGAAAACAACTAATAAAAAATTAGTAAAAAATATAGATTTATGGTTACGTATTAATGATTTAATAAAAAAACATTGTATTACATGGTTTTGGGTAAAAGCACATAATGGTCATACAGAAAATGAACGATGTGATCAAATTGCACGTCAATCTGCGAATAATCCATCGATTCAAGATGAATTTTATGAAAAAATTTTTTTTAATAAACTAACGGGAAAATTATGATTTTAACAAATGTATTGGCATTAAAAGATAATTATATTTGGATTTTATATGACAAAAATAATTCTTGTATAATTGTCGATCCAGGTGAATCTAATCTTGTAATAAAAACAATTATCCAAAAAAAATTAAATCCTCAAGCTATTTTAATCACTCATTATCATCGAGATCATGTAGATGGAGTAAAAAACATTGTAAAAAAATATCCTAAAATTATTGTTTTTGGTCCTAAAAAAGAAAAAAATTATAGTATTCATCAAATTGTTAAAGGTGGAGATAAAATACATTTATTAGAAAATGATATTGATGTAATTTCTACACCAGGTCATACATTAAATCATATTTCATATTATTTAAAACCATATTTTTTTTGTGGAGATACGATGTTTTCAGCTGGTTGTGGTCGAGTTTTTCAAGATAATTATCTAAGTATGTATTATTCGATTCAACTAATTAATTCATTTCCAGATGATACTATTTTATGTTGTTCTCATGAATACACTTTATCTAATTTAATTTTTTCTATGAATTTTTTACCAGAAGATAATAATCTTAAACATTATTATAGAAAAGTACAAAAAAAAATATTTTTAAAAAAAAATATTTTTCCATTTTATCTCTATAATGAGAAAAAAATAAATATATTTTTAAGAACAGATGATTTTATTTTAAAAAAAATGATGGGTTTCAAAAAAAACAAAGATTCTTTTGAAATATTTTGTTATTTAAGAAAAAATAAAGATTTATTTGGAGCTAAGCGGGATTGAACCGCTGACCTCCTGCGTGCAAGGCAGGCGCTCTCCCAGCTGAGCTATAGCCCCATATTATTATAGGTCTATATTGGCTTATTAAAATGGTAGGCCTGAGTGGAGTTGAACCACCGACCTCACCCTTATCAGGGGTGCGCTCTTACCATCTGAGCTACAAGCCTTTCTAAGAAAGTTTTATTAGATAATTTGTGTGGGCACTTCAAAAAAAGTATATATTTTTAAGGAGGTGATCCAACCGCAGGTTCCCCTACGGTTACCTTGTTACGACTTCACCCCAGTCATGAATCACAAAGTGGTAGACGCCTTCCCTTTGAGGGGTTAGGATATCTGCTTCTTTTGCAACCCACTCCCATGGTGTGACGGGCGGTGTGTACAAGGCCCGGGAACGTATTCACCGTGGCATTCTGATCCACGATTACTAGCGATTCCGACTTCGTGGAGTCGAGTTGCAGACTCCAGTCCGGACTACGATTTACTTTATGAGGTTTGCTTGTCTTTACAGATTTGCTTCTCTTTGTATAAACCATTGTAGCACGTGTGTAGCCCTGGTCGTAAGGGCCATGATGACTTGACGTCGTCCCCACCTTCCTCCGGTTTATAACCGGCAGTCTCCTCTGAGTTCCCGGCCGAACCGATGGCAACAGGGGATAAGGGTTGCGCTCGTTGCGGGACTTAACCCAACATTTCACAACACGAGCTGACGACAGCCATGCAGCACCTGTCTCACAGTTCCCGAAGGCACTTCCTTATTTCTAAGGAATTCTGTGGATGTCAAGACCAGGTAAGGTTTTTCGCGTTGCATCGAATTAAACCACATGCTCCACCGCTTGTGCGGGCCCCCGTCAATTCATTTGAGTTTTAGCCTTGCGGCCGTACTCCCCAGGCGGTCGACTTAATGCGTTAGCTTCGGAAGTCACTTCTCTTGGAAACAACCTCCAAGTCGACATCGTTTACGGCATGGACTACCAGGGTATCTAATCCTGTTTGCTCCCCACGCTTTCGCACCTCAGTGTCAGTATTCGTTTAGGAGGCCGCTTTCGCCACGGGTATTCCTCCAGATATCTACGCATTTCACCGCTACACCTAGAATTCTACCTCCCTCTACGATACTCTAGTATTTCAGTTTCAAATGCAGTTCCTAGGTTAAGCCCAGGGATTTCACATCTGACTTAAAAAACCACCTACGTGCTCTTTACGCCCAGTAATTCTGATTAACGCTAGCACCCTCCGTATTACCGCGGCTGCTGGCACGGAGTTAGCCGGTGCTTCTTCTTCGGGTAACGTCAAGAAATAAAATTATTAGTTTTATTTTTTTCCTCCCCGCTGAAAGTACTTTACAACCCTAAGGCCTTCTTCATACACGCGGCATAGCTGCATCAGGCTTTCGCCCATTGTGCAATATTCCCCACTGCTGCCTCCCGTAGGAGTCTGGACCGTGTCTCAGTTCCAGTGTGGCTGGTTATCCTCTCAGACCAGCTAGAGATCGTAGCCTTGGTAAGCCTTTACCTTACCAACAAGCTAATCTCGTCTGGGCTCATCCAAAAGCATGAGGCTTATAAAGGTCCCCCACTTTGGTTTTTCAACTTTATGCGGTATTAGCTACCATTTCTAGTAGTTATCCCCCTCTTTTGGGTAGATTCCCAGATATTACTCACCCGTTTGCCGCTCGCCGACAAGAAAGCAAGCTTTCTTTCGATGCCGCTCGACTTGCATGTGTTAGGCTTGCCGCCAGCGTTCAATCTGAGCCATGATCAAACTCTTCAATTTTTGAATATATCTCTTAAATAAATTTAAGAGATTTAAAAATAAATAAAGTTTATTTGTACTTAATTTTCTGTGCCCACACAGATTATCTAATATTTTTTTAAAGAGCGTTATTGATTTTTTGAAGATTTAAATAAGAGATTACATTTTTTTTTATATCTTGTCAACCTTTTAATTAAATTAATTATAATTTTAATATTCAAAATGTTTTAAATCAAATTTATTTAGAAATTTACCATACATATTTAATTTTTTTACTATCTAAAAGTTAATGTATTATTAAAAAATATACTATAATACGATAAAATGAATTCATTAATTAGTAATAAAATTTAATTATTAAAAATAATTTTATTAAGCTATTAATAAGTATTTAAAATTTTAAATAATAAGGTTTTTATGAATATAAAATATATAATAAAAAAAGATATTGAACAAGCTTTAATTCATATTGGTCTAAAGAATTATTATGAACCATTAATTATTTCTAGTAAAAAAATAGAATTAGGAAATTACCAAGTCGATAACTTAATTAAAATAGCCAATAAAAATAAAATTGAACCATATGATTTATTCAAAAAAATAATTTTTATTTTTAATATAAACAACATGTATAAAAAAATAACATTTTCTTATCCAGGTTTTATCAATATTTTTATTAACCAAGATTGGTTATCAAAAAAATTAGAAAAATTATTTATTTCATCTCGTCTAGGGGTAAAATATATTGATACTAGGAAAACAATAGTGATTGATTATTCTTCTCCAAATATAGCCAAAGAAATGCATATAGGACATTTAAGATCTACAATTATAGGAGATGTTACAGTAAGAACTTTGGAATTTTTAGGATATAATGTAATTAGAGCCAATCATATTGGAGATTGGGGCACTCAATTCGGAATGTTAATTGCATATTTAAAATATAAAAAATTAGAAAGAAAATTAAAAGAAAATCTTATTTCTTTAAAAGAAATTGAAGATTATTATTGTAAATCAAAAAAAAAATGTGATTTAGATAAGAATTTTGAACGTGAATCAAGAAAATATGTAGTTAAATTACAAAATGGAGATAACCATTGTTATTCTATTTGGAAAAAATTAGTTTCGATCACAATGAATTATAATTATAATATATATAAAAAACTTAACGTTACATTAAATAAACAACATACCATGGGAGAAAGTTTATATAGTAAAATGCTTCCAGAAATTGTTAAAGATCTTAAAGAAAAAAAAATAGCTATAGAAAAGGATGGAGCTACTATTATTTTTTTAGATGAATTTAAGAATAGATTAGGAAAAAATATGGGAGTAGTTATTCAAAAAAAAGACAAAGCTTTTTTATATTCAACAACTGATATTGCTTGTTTGAAATATAGATATGAAATATTAAATGCTGATCGTATAATATATTATACTGATTCTCGTCAAAAACAACATTTACAACAAATATGGGCTATTTCTAAAAAAGCTAATTACATACCTCAAAATTTATTGTTAGAACATCATACATTTGGAATGATGTTATATAAAAATAAACGTCCTTTTAAAACTCGTGATGGAAATACTATTAAACTTACTGAACTACTTAATGAAGCAACAAATAGAGCTAAAAATTTAATTAAGAATAAAAAACCTAATTTACCTAAAAGAAAACTGATTAAGTTGGCAAATATTATAGGAATCAGCGCAGTAAAATATGCTGATTTATCTAAAAATAGAAATACTAATTATATATTTGATTGGGATACAATGTTAAGCTTTGAAGGTAATACATCTCCGTATATACAATATGCTTATACGAGAATTATATCTATTTTAAAAAAATCTAACATTCGAATAAACAAAATATCAGAAAAAATTAATTTAACTAAAGACAGCGAAATTAAATTAGCAATTAAAATATTAGAATTTGAAGAAATTATATTAATTATAGAGAAGAAAGGAACTCCACATATTATGTGCAATTATCTTTATCAATTAGCAACATATTTTTCTAACTTTTATGAAAATTGTTCAATCTTATTTGCAAAAAAAATTAAAACCTGTAAAAGTAGATTAAAACTATCTTTTTTAACAGCAAAAACATTAAAAAAAGGACTTAATATTTTAGGAATAAAAATATTAAAAAAAATGTAAAAATAAAGTTTGCTTTAAAATATCAGTACGGTGAGGCAATAATGTAGTACTAATAAAAACGTACCACTTAAAACCACACCAATCTGTATTTTTAAAATATTATCAACTTCCAACGATATTAGTAACTTTTATATTATTTACTTCTGTTATTTCAAATTGAGATAAAACAGTTAATTCTGAAAAGTGAATACGCAAAAATTTAGACAAAAATAATCGTAAAGTATGAGGTACTAATAAAACAATAGGAGCATTTATTGCATTTTGTTTTTGAATTGCTTCTTTAGTTTTAAATAATAAAACTTCAGATAAACCTGGTTCTATATTAATTTTTTCTCCTTTTAAGCTATCTAATAATAATTTTTCTAAATTTGATTCTAAAACCATAACTTCAATAATATTTTTTTTATAAAACAGTTTTTGTATGATAATTTTACTTAAAGAAATTCGAATAATACTAGTTAATTCATTTGAATCTTTTTGATTAGTAGCATGTTCTGACAATGTTTCTAAAATAGTTCGCATATCTCGTATTGGCACTTGTTCTAAAAGTAAATTTTTTAAAATTTTATGTACAGTGGTTAAATCAATTATATTAGGTATTAAGTCTTCAGTTAGTTTGGGTATTTCTAAATTAACACGATCTAATAATTGTTGAGTTTCATAACGACCAAACAATTCGTTAATGTTCTGAGAAATTAAAAAATTTAAATGTGTTGCAATAACAGAACTTGAATCAACTACAGAATATCCTTTTTTTTCTGCCTCTATTTTAAATGATTGATCAATCCAATAACCAGATAAACCAAAAGTAGGCTCAATAACTTTCTTAAAGGGTAATGATTCTATTTCCTGACCAGTAGCAATTGCCATTAATTTTTCATTAAAACATTTTCCATTCCCCACTTCTATACCTTTAATAAAAATACGATATGAATTTTTAATTAAATTAATATTATTTTTAATATGAACTAAAGGAGGAAGAAATCCAATTTCTTTCGCAATTTTCTTACGAACAATTCGAATTTTTTCTAATAAATCGCCATTTTTTTTAGCATCTAATACAGGAATTAAATTTGAGCTTATTTCTATTCTTATAGGATCTTCTAATTCCACATCATTCCAAGAAGCTTCAGAGGTTGAATTTATAATAGGTTTATATTGATTTTTAGAAATTGGTGAAATATTACTTTTAAAATTATGTTTTTTTTGATTTAACCACCAAGCAAGAATCAATAATAAAATTGTAAATACTAAAAATATTATATTTGGCATTCCAGGAACTAAACCAAGTATACCTAAAACCACTGCACTTAATAAAATTACTTGAGAATTACAAAATAATTGACTAATCATTTGTTCTCCAACATTTTGATTAGTACTAACTCTTGTAACAATTACACCAGCAGCAGTTGAAATTACTAAAGCAGGAATTTGAGCAACTAAACCGTCTCCTATAGTTAATAACGTATAAACTTCTGCTGCCTTAGTTAATAGCATATTATGTTGAAATACACCAATAATTAAACCACCACATATATTAAGCACCATAATTAAAATACCAGCAATTGCATCTCCTCGTACGAATTTACTTGCTCCATCCATAGAACCATAAAAATCAGCTTCTTGTGTAATTTGAAATCGACGTTTTTTAGCTTCTGCTTCACCAATTAAACTTGCATTTAAATCAGCGTCAATTGCCATTTGCTTACCAGGCATAGCATCCAAGATAAATCTTGCGCCAACTTCTGCTATTCTTCCTGCTCCTTTTGTAATTACCATAAAATTAATAATAACTAAGATCACAAATACAACTATACCAATAGCAAAATTTCCACCTACTAAAAAATGACCAAATGATTCGATCACTCTTCCTGCTGCATAAGTTCCTGTGTGACCATTTAAAAAAATTACACGAGTAGACGCAACATTTAACGCCAACCTTAACAAAGTTGAAAATAGCAAAACAGTTGGGAAAGCGGCAAAGTCTAAAGTTTTTCTAGTAAACATAGAAACAAGCAAAATTATTATTGATAAAGCAATGTTAAAGGTAAAAAAAATATCTAAAATAAAAGGTGCTAATGGTAAAACCATCATTGATAAAATAATTAAAATAAGTATTGGTCCTGCTAATACTTTCCATTGAGTATTTTTAAAATTTTTTATAATGCTAAAAATAGAAGAAAAATTAACCATTGCTTTTGCTTTCTCCTGTAAAGTTTAATTCTGATGGAACGAATATATTTCTTGGTTTTTCTGGAAATGTTCCACCTTCTTTTTTCCATTTCCTTACTTTCCAAACCCATGCTAAAATTTCAGCAACAGCTTTATAAAGAGGACCAGGAATATATTGTCCTATTTCTGAATAATAATATAATGAACGAGCTAATGCAGGAGAAGAAATGATAGGAATACTATTTTTACTTGCAATACTTTGTATTTGTATAGCTATATCTCCTATACCTTTAGCTATTACTTTAGGTGCATTCATTTTCTTTTCATCATACCTTAATGCCACTGAATAATGTGTAGGATTAGTTATAACAACATCAGATTTAGGAACATTTAAAATCATTCTTCTTCGAAAATTTTCTTTCATTTGACGACGAATTCTCATTTTTAAATGCGGATGACCTTCTTGCTCCTTAAATTCATCTTTTATTTGTTGATGAGTCATTTTTAATTGTTTATAATACTGGAATTGTTGCCAAAAAATATCAAAAATTACAATTGGAATTAAACCTAATATTGTTAAAATACAACAAAAAAAAACAGTATTAAATCCAAAAGAAAAAGCAGAAAAAATATCTTTAATATTAAAAAATAATATTTCAAAAAAATGTGATGATAAATACCATAAAACGATACTGCTAATTAGAAGCAACTTTAACATGTTTTTAAAACACTCAAGAAATATTTTTAAAGAAAAAACTCTTTTTAATCCATCTATTAAATTTAATTTTTTTAAATTAAATTTTAATGATTTTAAATTAAATTTAACCCCGCTAAAAAAAATAGCAGGTACTATAATTATAAAAAGTAAAGATCCTAAAAATGGAGTAAAAACAATAAAAATTTTTTTTAAAGAAATCAAAATATTTAATAAAATATTTTGTTCATTCATAAGAATACTATTATTAAAATGAAAACTATCAGATAAAATTTTTCTGAATTCAAATACAATCACATCCCCAAACCACCATAAATTTAACAATCCAACTATTAAAATTAATAAAGAATTTAATTCTCGAGAATATCTTGTTTTTCCTTTTTTTCGAGATTTTTTAATATGATGCTCAGTGGGCTGTTCAGTTTTTTCTTCATGCGTATCATGATTCATTTGAAGTATTTTTAACCATTATAATTATTTTATTTAATTAGAAATTAATAAGAAATTTATTTAAATATTTTATTAATAAAATTTAATTGATACTAACAATTAAAGGTATTAAAAAAATATCTTATAAAATATTTTATTATATAATAGAATCAGTATTAAAAATTAAAATACTTTAATTTTTTAAACAACTTTTTATTTCTATTGAGATATTAATATATGCGAGCAAGTAAATATTTACTAGCAACTTTAAAAGAAACCCCTCATGATAGTAAAATAATTAGTCATCAACTTATGCTTAGAAGTGGAATGATTAGAAAATTATCATCAGGTTTGTATATTTGGTTACCAACAGGTCTAAAAGTACTAAAAAAAATAAATAATATCATTATAAATGAAATGAAAAAAATAAACGCTTTAGAAATTTGTATGCCTATTATACAACCAGAAAAACTATGGGAAAAAAGTGGACGTTTAAATATATATGGCAAAGAATTGTTACAATTTTTTGACCGACGTAATCAAAAGTTTATATTAGGCCCAACTAATGAGGAAGTTATAACTTATTTAATTAGTAATGAAGTTCGTTCGTATCAAGAACTACCATTAATTGTATACCAAATTCAAACTAAATTTAGAGATGAAATACGTCCAAGATTTGGAATTATTAGAACTCGTGAATTTACTATGAAGGATGCTTATTCTTTTCATATGAATAAAAATTGCTTAGAAAAAACTTATTATAATTTTTATCAAAGTTATATTAATATATTTGACCAAATGCAACTTCAATTTCGAGTAGTCAGTGCAGATTCTGGATCAATGGGTGGAAAAATTTCTCATGAATTTCAAGCTTTATCTGATAATGGAGAAGATGAAATAGTATTTTCAAAAAATACGTCATATTCTTCTAATATTAATACAGCACAATCAATAGAATCTATTAATTTTTTTAAAAAATGCAATAAAAACATTCATAATAAAATTAAAAGTATCAAATCAATAAAAAGTATTGATGAAATTGAGTATCCTATTCAGAATTTAGTAAAAACTATTTTAATTCGAACAGATAATAGTGAAGATTATACATTTGCTGCTTTATTAATACGAGCAGAACATGAACTAAATTTATTTAAAGTAGAAAAAATTAATATTTTTAAAAAACCATTAAAATTTATTAATGAAAAAGAAATTATTGCATTAACAGGGGTTGAAAAAAAATTTTTAGGACCCTTTAACTTAAAAATTCCTATATTTGCTGACGTTTCAGTATATTATATGAAAAATTTTACTATCGGCGCAAATATTAATAAAAAATTTTTTATTAACGTAAACTGGAATGTAGATATTCCAATTCCAACTATTGTGGATATTAGAAATATTACAACAAATGATGTAGGACCAGATGGATCAAAATCTTTAGAAATTAAAAAAAGTATTGAAATTGGACATATATTTCAACTAGAAAAAGAGTATTCTAAAAAAATGAATATGTTAGTAAAAGATCAAGTTGGAAAACAAAAAAATTTATATATGGGATGTTATGGAATTGGAATAAGTCGAATTATTGCGGCTATAATAGAGCAAAATTATGACAATAAAGGTATCATTTGGCCAAATTGCATTGCTCCTTTTGAAGTAGCTATTTTACCTATTAATATAAATAATTGCCAAAAAACCAAACAAATTACAGAAGAATTATATAAAAAAATGAAAAATGAAAAAATTGATGTAATTTTAGATGATCGAAACAAAAGACCAGGTATAATGTTTAATGAAATAGATTTGATTGGAATTCCTCATCAAATTATCATTAGCTCACGTCATATAGATAAAGAAAATGTTGAATATCGACAAAGAAAAAATAAAGAAAATATTCTTATTAATATAAAAGATATTATCTTTTTTATAAAAAATAAATTAAAACGATAAAATAGTTTAACAAATTTATTTATATATTTTTTAAAAATGTTTATTTAATAAAATTTTAATTTTACATTATTTAATCCAACTAAAAATTTTAACTCATTTAAAAATTCATTATTAACAGTAATGTAAAAATTCTTTTTTTTTATTATACCAAAAGAACACTTTACTGTTTTATAAAAGAAATCAACTAAAATACTACCTTTATCTTGTTTTTCTAATAGTTGATATAATTTTTCTAAAAAAAATTTATTTTTATTTTCCGTTAATCTAATAATTAATTCCTTAACATATTTTTCTCTTACTAACATTAGATTCATAATATCATATGCTATTATTTTTGAGTTTTGAGTTGATTCTGACATTCCTTTAATTATTAAAATTTCATTTAATTTAATTAAATGTTCAAATAAATTAAAAACTTTTTTAAAAACGACAACTTCTGAACGACTAGTATAATTATCTAATATTAATATAGCTATTTTATTTTTATTTTTTGTTGTTTTTATTTTAATTGAAACTATAATTCCTAAAACTATTTTTTTTTTATTATTAAATTTTAATTCTGAATTTTTTAAATTATTTACATAATATTTTAGCTCTTCTTTATACTGATTAATAGGATGTGCTGTTAAATAAAAACCTAAAACTTGATATTCATTTGTGAATTGATCTTTTTCAATAGAAGAAGATCTAGATAAATTATTTCTTTTGATTATATTTAATTCATCTTTAAATATGCCAAAAAGACTTGCTTGTCGATTATTTTTAATTCTTAGATGTTCTTTTGCAGCCTTAATAGCATTTTCAATTAAATTAAGTAAATAATTTCTATCTTTGTTAATAGAATCAAAACTACCCGACATAATTAGTTTTTCTAATATTCTACGATTTATTTTATTAGGATCACAACGTGTGCATAAATCAAATAAATCATAAAAACAACCATTTTTATCTCTTTCTTCAATAATGCTTTTTATTGAATTTTCACCTATTCCTTTTATAGCTCCAAGCCCATAAATTATATTATTAAAATTATCAACATAAAACTCATATTTGCTTAAATTAATATTAGGTGGAATAATTTTTAATTTCATATTAAATGCTTCATGCACTAAAATTATAATTTTTTCTATGTTATCTATATCCGAGTTCATAGTAGAAGCTATAAACTCTGCAGGATAATATGTTTTCAACCATAATGTTTGATAAGATACTAATGCATAAGCTACAGAATGAGATTTATTAAATCCATATCCTGCAAATTTTTCTAATAAATCAAAAATTTTTATTGCCAATTTTATATTAATACCATTTTTTTGAGACCCTTCTAAAAAAACTTTTCTCTGCTCTGCCATATCTTTTAAGTTTTTTTTACTCATAGCACGTCTTAAAATATCAGCTTTTCCTAAAGTATAACCTGCTAAAATTTGAGCGATTTTCATTACTTGTTCTTGATATAAAATAATGCCATAAGTTGATTCTAATACAGGTTTTAAAAGTATATGCTGCCAATTATGATCAGGATACGCAATTTTTTCATATCCATGCTTTCGATTTATAAAATTATCTACCATTCCTGATTGTAACGGTCCAGGTCTAAAAAGAGCTAAAAGTGCAATAATATCTTCAAAGCAATCCGGCTTTAATCTTTGAATTAAATCTTTCATTCCATGAGATTCTAATTGAAAAATAGCTGTAGTTTTACATTCTTTTAATAAATCAAAACATTTTTTGTCATCTAAAGAAATAGAGTTAATATTAATTTCTTTTTTATCCAATAATAACTTTGCGTTAATCATATCTACTGTACAACTGATTGTTGTTAAAGTACGTAAACCAAGAAAATCAAACTTTAATAAACCAACATACTCAATATCATTTTTATCAAATTGAGTTACTGGATTATTTCCATTTTCATCACAATATAATGGACAAAAATCAGTAATTTTAGTAGGAGAAATTACAACACCACCCGCATGCTTTCCAACGTTTCGATTTACTCCTTCTAGTTTTTTTGATATATCAATTAATTTTTTTATATCTTCATCATTTTTATAAAGATTATATAATTCTGAGTTTTTAGAAAAAGCTTCGTTAAGTGTTATTCCTGGATCTAAGGGTACTAATTTAGATAAATTATTAATAAATCCATAAGGATAACCTAAAACTCTTCCTACATCTCTAATTACAGCTTTTGCTGTCATTGTACCAAAAGTAATAATTTGAGCTACTGCATTTCTACCATACATATCTGAAACATGTTCGATAACTTTATCTCTTTTTTCCATACAAAAATCAATATCAAAATCAGGCAAAGAAATACGTTCTGGATTTAAAAATCGTTCAAATAACAAATCAAATACTAAAGGATCTATTTCTGTTATATTCAATACATATGCAACTAATGATCCTGCTCCTGAACCTCTTCCAGGTCCTACGGGAATATTATTATTTTTCGCCCATTGTATAAACTCCATAACGATTAAAAAATAACCAGGAAAACCCATTTTATTTATTATATCTAACTCCATAATTAAACGATTTTTATATTTTAAATATGTTTTGTTATCTATTTTTATATTAGAAGAATATATTTTTAAACGTTTTTTTAATCCTTGTTGAGCCTTAATAATTAAATAGTTTTGAACACTTATTTCACCTGTCGAAAATTGAGGTAAAAAATATTTTCCAGAAGATATAAAAACATTACAACGTTTTGCGATTTCTACACTATTAACTAATGCTTCAGGAATGTCAGAGAAAAGATTAGACATTTCTTCTTCACTTTTTAAAAATTGATGTTTGCTATAATTATTTTGAATTTTAGAATTTTTTAAAATTTCTCCTTCATGAATTGAAATTCTAATTTTATGAATCTCAAAATCTTCTTTTTTTAAAAAACAAACATCATTCGTAGCAACTACTGGAATACTTTTTGAATAAGATAAATCTACGGCTAAATGTAAATATTTTTCTTCGTTTTTTCTTCCTGTCCGTATTAATTCTAAATAATAAGAGGCAGGAAAATATGTTTCATAAAATTTCAAACAAGAAGATATTGATGATAATTGACTACGCAATAAAATTTTTCCAATTTCACCTTGACACCCACCAGAAAGTAATATTAATCCATTATTAAGCTCTGCAAGCCATTTTTTTTCTATTGTTACAAATTTATTATTAACATATCCTTTTTGATAAGCACGAGAAATTAATTCAATTAAATTTTTATATCCTTCTTGATTTGAAACTAATATAGTTAATTCTACTAAATCATTTTTTATAAATTCTGAAATAAATTTTACTGTTGTGCCGATAATCGGTTTTAATCCAAATTTATGCGAAGAATTATAAAATTTTATTACACCATATAAATTACTAAAATCTGTAATTGCTAAAGCCATCATTTTTAAAGAAACTGCTTTTTTTACTAAATCTTCTGGTTTAGATAATCCATCAAATATTGAATAATCACTATGTACATGAAGATGAACAAATTTTGGTAAATTCATTTATTTTCCAAATTTAATATAAAAATATTTTACTTAATATCAATTTTTTTATAAAAAAGAATAGTAGCATGACAAATATTTTTATTATTTACTATTGCAATAACTTTAAATTTAATTAAATTTCTTTTTTTTTTAAAATAAACTACTTCAATAAATATTTGATCTCCAGGAATAATATTTTGCTTAAATCTAGCATTTTCAATACCAACAAAATAGTATAATTTATTAACATTTAATGCTCCTGTACTTTTGTATATTAAAATAGCAGCTGCTTGAGTCATAGCCTCAATAATTAATATGCCTGGAAAAATAGGCTCTTTTAAAAAATGTCCCTGAAAAAAAGGTTCATTTATAGTACAATTTTTTAATGCTTTTAAATAATTAAATATTTTAAAATCCAAAATTTTGTCAATTAATAACAAAGGATAACGATGTGGTAAAATTTTTAAAATTTTTTTAATATCTAAAACGTTATAATTAGAACTCAAAATATTTACCTTTTTAAAACAATGACCTTAAAAAATATATTTTTACAAATAAAATTTATTTCATTTGACTAAATAAAACTATTTAATTTAAATTACCAATTTTTACCAATATTAAATTGAAATGCTTCTAACTGACTATTTTCATTTTTTTGAATAGGATAAGCATAAGAAAATACTAATGGACCAATAGGAGAAAACCATTGTAAAGAAAAACCAATAGAAGAATAAATACTTTTGAAATTACTAAAATCCATAAATTGTAAAGTAGAAGTATTTTTTTGTTGTTTCCATCTAGCATCCCAAATATTACCAGCATCTAAAAAAAATGAAGATCTAAGAAAATGTGTATACTCTTCTTTAATAAATGGAATTGGGACAATTAATTCTAAGTTAGCAATTGCCATGGCATTTCCGCCAATTGAATCTAAAGATTCACAAACATGATTATTTTTATATCCAAAACATTCTTTTAAATTTTTAATATCATAACTTTTTTTCGGACCAATAGTATTAATACGAAATCCACGAATATTATTTGAACTATTTGAATGAAAATTTTCATAAAAAGGTAGTTTTTCTTGGTTTAAACTATCTCCAAAACCAGCTCTAAAATGAGTTAAAAATATAAATTTTTTTTCTTCATCTAATGGTATATATTGTTCAGTATCTAATAAAAATTTATAAAAATTATTATCAGAACCAGGAATAGTATTTTTACCACTTAAATAAGTTTGATTACCAGAAATGGGAAAATAAAAATTTTTTAAAGTATTATGTAAAAATGAATAATTTAAAGTAAAATCATTCACTAAACTATTTTTTAAAAACTCATCATTAATCATTTCATCTTTATGATTTATAAAAACTTTATTATTAATTGGATTAATTAAATTATCTTTTTTAATGAAACTATTTTTATTAACTAAACTATTTCTAGTATATCCAAAACCTACATTGATCCTATTAAAGTCATTAATTAAAAAACTTAAATCACTTTCAAATCCATATGTTTTTTTCATAAGAGTTGACATACCATTAAGATGGTATTTAAAATCATTATAAAACAATCTAGTATTTAAATTTGTACCATTTTCAAAAAAATATGGATATGTAATTAGTAAATCTGCATATTTTTGATTATCATTTTTAATAATACTAGTTTTTAAAGAATTACCAGATCCAAATAAATTATCTTTTGCAAGAGATGCATTAAAACTTAATCCACTATCTTTGCCATAGCCTAATCCAAAATTTATAGTACCAGTAGAACGTTCTTTTAATCCGTAAATAATATCAACTGCATTTTTTTTATTATATACAAAATCTTTTGTAACTGTAACATCATAAAGATATTTTATTTTTTCTAATGATTCTTTGCTCAAATCAATTAATTTTAAATTAAACCATTCGCCTTCAATTTGCTTTATTTCACGACGTAAAACTACATCTTGGGTTAACTCATTACCTCTAAATAATATTTTATTAACAAAATATCGTTGATTAATATTTATATTAAAATTTAAAATTATAGTTTTTTTTCGAAAATTTACTTGAGGATCAATTAAAATTTGGGAATTAATATATCCATGTTCAGATAGAAAATACTTAATTTTTTGAATTATTGTATCAATTTTTTCTTGATTATAAAATTCATTATTATTAATAGTAATAAAACTCTTTATTTTTTCATAATATTGTAATAAATTTCCATTAATAAAAAAATTATCAATTTTATATCTATTTCCTTCAGAAATTTCTAAAAAAATATTTACTTTATTTTGACCTTTTAAAAAACTAACTATTTTTTTATCTATATGAAAATAATAATATCCTTTATTTAAATAAAATTTTTTTAAATTATTTAAATCCTTTTCTAGTTGATCAGAATAATAAATATATTTTTCTAAAAAGTTCCACCAAGGTTTATAATCTTTTAACTTAAATAAAGAAATAATTTCATCTCGAGAAAAATTTTTATTTCCAAGAATTTTAATATTATTTATTTGTAATAAACTTCCTTCATCAATTAATATTTTTAAATTAATTCTATTGTTTGAAGAAAACGTTGTTAATAATTTAATTTTTGCTTGATATCTTCCAATATGGAAATAAAACTGTTTTATATTTTTTATAAAAATATCTTTTAAATACGGATTGTATTGTTTTCCTACTTCAATACCTAATTGATTAAGATATTTTTTAAAAACAGTATTTTTAATTATGTGATTACCTGAAAAATTAATATGATAAATTAAAGGTCGTTCTATCATTTTAAAAATAAGTGATTTTTCTGAAAAAAACACTTTAATATCTTCAAATTTTCCTGTTTGAAATAAAGATTTAATGCTTTTTTGAATATCATTTTTAGATATTTTACTACCAACATTAAATAAAATATTTTTTAATGCTTCCTCTTTTGAAAAATATCTTAATCCTTGAAATTCAATGTTTTTTATAGTCCATAAATTTTTTGAATAAATATTCATGCTAAAAAACATCAAAAAAACCATAAAAAATTTTTTAATTAACATTATTGCAATTTTTCCTGCAATAGATCTAATACTTTGTATGTTTTTATGCCATACAATCTAAAAGAGATTAAGAAATAGAAAATAAGATTTTAATAATTTTTATTATCAAAAAAATATTTATAAAATTTAAATAATATTAAAAATGCTTTTAATCTTTAATAATTTTTCCAAAACGACGTTCTCGAGTACTAAAGTAATTAATTGCATCTTGAAATATAAATTCATTAAAATCAGGCCATAAAACATCAGTAAAATATAATTCAGAATATGCTATTTGCCATAATAAAAAATTGCTAATTCTTTTTTCACCCCCAGTTCTAATAACTAAATCTACTGGTAATAAACCATTAGTACATAAATATTGAGAAAATATTGTTTCTTTAATTTGATTTATATCTAAATATCCATTTTGGACAGCATTAACAACTTTTTTTACTCCTTCTAGTATGTCCCATTTACCACCATAATTTGCAGCAATATTTAAAATTAATCCACTATTATTTAAAGTAATTTTTTCTGCATTATAAATATAAGATTGTAATTCTTTATTAAACGCAGTTAAATTACCAATTACTTTAAGACAAATATTATATTTATTTAAATTTTTAACTTCATTTTTTAATGCAAATAAAAATAGTTTAAGTAAAGATACTACTTCCAATTTAGGACGTTTCCAATTTTCACTACTAAAAGTATATAGTGTTAATACTTCTATTTTATTTTGAATAGCAAGTTTAACTGTTTTCTTAACTGCTTTAAAACCTGCTTTATGACCAAAAGCACGTGTTTCTCCTCTTTTTTTTGCCCATCTTCCATTTCCATCCATAATTATGGCAATATGACGAGGTATTTTTTTGCTAAATTTTTCGTTAGTCTGTATATATTTATGTGACATTACATATATATTTCTCTTAAAAATAAAATTAATTTAAAATAAAAATATTGTTAACTTTTTAATAAACTAAAGATAATATTTTTTTTTCCGTTTTTATTCTAGTTTTTTTATCAATTTCTAAAATTTCTTCGACAGAAGTGGGTTCTAAAAAAGAAGAAGACATTAAAATATCACTATTTATTTCATAAATTTTATTAAATCTAATTTTTGAATTTAAAAAAGCAGAGACAGAAATTTCATTAACAGCATTTAAAACTGTCATTGCTGATTGACCTGCAGAAAAAGCGTCAATTGCTAGTTTTAAACATGGAAACTGTGTAAAATCTGGTTCAAAAAAGTTTAAGGACTTCAATTTTTTAAAATTTAAAAAATTAGATCCAGAAATAATCCGTTTAGGAAATGCCAGTGCATATGAAATAGCAACTTTCATATCTGGAACTGAAAGTTGGGCTAATACTGAACCATCAATATATTCTACCATAGAATGAATAATCGATTGAGGATGAATTAAAATATCAATTTCATTATCTGAAGTATTAAATAACCATCTAGCTTCAATATATTCTAAACCTTTATTTATCATAGTTGCCGAATCTACTGATATTTTTTTTCCCATTGACCAATTTGGATGAGCACATGTTTGATCAGGTGTCACAAAAGGCAAATCTTCTTTTTGAAGGTGATATAATGGACCACCTGAACCAGTTAAAATAATAGATTTAATTCCATTTTCTTTTAAACTAACTTTTCCTAAACTTTTTTGCAAACATTGAGGTAAAACTTGAAAAATAGCGTTATGTTCGCTATCGATAGGAACTATATTAGCATGGTGAACAGATAAAGCGTTCATAAATATAGAACCACAAGTAATTAGAGATTCTTTATTAGCTAGTAAAATTGTTTTTCCAGCATATATGGCAGATAAAGTAGGTAATAAACCTGCCATTCCAACAATGGCAGATACTACATAATCATTCTCTTTTAAAGAAGCCAATGCACAAATTTCTTTTTTTCCAGATAAAACCTGTGTTTTAATTTTATTCTCTTTCAACTTTATTCTAAGTATATCTGCCGATTTTTCATTATTCATAGCCACCCAATCAGGTGAAAAAAATTTACATTGCTCCAACATCACAGAACAATTTTTATTTGCAACCAATGCAACTATTTTGAATAAATCAGGATGTTTTTTAATAATAGATATTGTACTAATACCGATTGAACCAGTCGATCCTAAAATTGTTATTTTTTTCATAAAAATTTTTTATTATAACAAATATTTTATTAATTGTTTAAGATGTAAATACTGATTTTACTTTTAGTCATTTTAAATTAAAATTTCATGAGTTCTTTTTCTTTCAAAATTAAAATTGTTTCTACTTTCTTAATATATTCATCTGTCATTTTTTGAATCTTACTTTGTGAACTATGTTCTTGATCTTCTCCAATAACTTTGGTTTTTAAATAAACTTTAATTTTTTCATTAGCATCTCTTCGAACATTTCGTATACAAATACGAGTATTTTCTGCATTATTTTTAATAATTTTAATAAAATTTTTTCTTCTTTCTTCTGTTAGACCTGGTATTGGTACAATAATATCTTTTCCATGTACAACTGGATTTAAATCAAGATTGGAATTTAAAATAGCTTTGTTAACTAAAGACGTATTAGAACTATCAAATATATTAATCTTAAGAGTATGATAATCTTCAACTATTATATTAGATATTTGATGTAGTGGAACTTTAGAACCAAAATATTCAACATATATACTATTAAGCAGCTCTGGAGATGCTCTTCCAGTTCTGATATTATTTACTTGGATTTGAAAGTTTTTAATACAAACTTCCATTTTTTTCTGACTTTTAATATAAAGCTGATTAATCACATAATTACCTATAGAATGTATTAGTTTATTAAATTTATTTGAAAAGATTTTTAATTATTTTAAAAATATTTATATATTTTACCTTGTAATAATAGTACCTTCGTCATATCCTGTAACAATGCGATATAAAGATTGAGGTTTATTAATGTTAAAAACCCGAATAGGCAAGTCATGATCTCTAGCTAGAGAAAAAGCAGATAAATCCATAACTTTTAATTCTTTTTTAAGCACATCTTTATATGTCAATTTTTTATAAAGAATTGCGTGAGAGCACTTTTTTGGATCTTGAGAATACACGCCATCGACTTTTGTTCCTTTCAAAATAATATTTGATTGTGTTTCAATTCCACGTAAACATGCTGCAGAATCAGTTGTAAATAAAGGATTACCTATACCAGCAGCAAAAATTACCACAGAATTATCAGACAAAAGTTTAATTGCTCGTTTATAAGTGTAAGTTTCACATATACCATTAATTGGTATAGCAGACATTACATAAGAACGAATAGAATAATAATGCATTATATCATGCATTGCTAAACTATTAATTATTGTGGACAATATACCAATATGATCAGATGCTATTCTATTTATACCAATTTCAGACAAAGTTGCACCACGAAATAAATTTCCACTTCCAATCACCAATCCTACTTGTACACCAATTTTTAATACTAATTTTATTTCTTTAGCTATTTTTTTTAAAGCATTTATATCAATACCAAATTTATTAACTCCTTGTAATACTTCTCCACTTATTTTTAGTAAAATTCGGGGGTATATAAATTTTGTATTGGTAGACATTTGTTTAATCCGAATATATTTTTATATATTTAAAAAAAAATATTATTTAAAAGAAAATTATATTGCTATTAATTAATATTTTCATCATTAGTTATATTTTCTCCAATTTCAAATCTAGTGAATGAGACAATACTACCATTATTTTCTGTTAATACTTGACCTACTGTTTTATTTGGATCAATTATAAAATTTTGACCAATTAAAGAAATATTATTAACAAATTTATTCATACGGCCATCTACTATTTTTTTTAATATACTGGTAGGTTTATTATAATTTTTTACTAATTCCAATTGAATATTATATTCTCTTTCAAAAACAGATGTGGGTACTTCATCAGGATGGATATATTCAGGTTTGCTTGCAGCTATATGCATTGAAATATTTTTTAATATGCTTTCATTTAAATTATTAGCACTAACTAATACGCCAATACGACCGGCATGTATATAAGAGTATATATTCTCATGCTCAATTATTCCAAATCGATTGATTTTAATATTTTCACCAAATTTAATAATTAATTCTGTTATTTTGGATTCAAAATAATTTTGTATATCAAAAATTTTTTTTATTTTCTTAGATAATGCTGTTAAAATTATTTCATTTCCTAAAGAAATAAATAAATTATCTTTTGCTACGAAGTCAGTTTGACAATTTAACTCAATCATAACTCCAACACTATTTTGAATCTTTGAAAATATTAAACCTTGATTTGTAGTATTTTTTAGTTTTTTAAAAGCTTGCATTTTTCCTGATTTTCTTAGATTATCAATCGATAATTCAATATCTCCATTTTCTTCGATTAATGCACGCTTACATTCCATAAATCCAACACCTGTACGCAATCTCAATTTTTTAACCAATTCAGCAGAAATGTCAGTCATAAATATCTTCTCTTATAATATTTTTAAAAATGAACGTATGTTTATTAAGCATATATATTTTATTTAGAATTTATTAATACTTCTGTAAATGAAGTTTGATGATTTGTTTTACAAATACTCATTGTGACAGCTTTTAAATATAATGCTACAGATCTAATTGCATCATCATTTCCAGGTATTATATAATCTACACCATCAGGATTTGAATTAGTATCTACGATAGCAAAAACAGGAATACCTAAATTATTTGCCTCTTGAATTGCAATATGTTCATGAGCAGCATCAATAACAAATAAACAATCTGGAAGACCTCCCATATTTTTTATACCACCTAAACTATTTTCTAATTTAGCTAATTCCCGTGTTCGTATTAATGCTTCTTTTTTCGTTAATTTTAAAAAAGTTCCATCTTTAGATTCTATCTCTAAATCTTTTAAACGTTTAATAGACTGGCGTACTGTTTTCCAATTAGTCAGCATGCCTCCTAACCAACGATGATTCACGTAAAATTGATTGCAATTTATTGCTGTTTCTTTAATTTTTCTACTAGCTGCTCGTTTTGTTCCAACAAATAAGATTTTTCCTTTTCTAAAAGATATTTTTTTTAATTCTAATAAAGCAAAATTAAACATTGGAAGAGTTTTTTCTAAATTAATAATATGTACCTTGTTTTTAGAACCAAAAATAAATGGTTTCATTTTTGGATTCCAATAACGAGTTTGATGTCCAAAATGTACTCCTGCTTTTAACATATCTTTCATTGAAACTATTTCCATAACCACTCCTTAATAAATTAAAAGAACAATAAATTTTTGTAAAATAAATAATCCTATAACTTTTATATTAAATAAAAAAAGATAAATATTTTTAATTTTTTATATCATATTAAATATATTTAATGAATTGAATAAAATATATCATATTCAATATTTAAGATCAGTAATAATTATTAATGTATTTTATTTTTTTATTGAATTAATAAATAAATATTAAAACAAAAAATTTTTATAACCAAATTTTATAAACTATAATTTAAATAAATTAAGTTTAATATATCTAAATTGGTTAAATATTATGAATTGCATGATAAAAAAAGAATCAGAAATAGAAAAAATGAGAATATCTGGAAAATTAGCTTCAAAAGTATTAGAAATGATCGAAGAATATGTCCAACCAGGTATAAGTACAGAAGAACTAAATAACATCTGTCATGATTTCATTCTGAAAAACAATGCTATTCCAGCGTGCTTAGGATATCATGGTTTTCCTAAATCTGTTTGTATTTCTGTTAATGATGTTGTATGTCATGGTATTCCAAGTAAAAGTCAAATCCTAAAAATAGGAGATATAATTAATATTGATATTACAGTTATTAAAAATAATTATTATGCTGATACTTCAAAAATGTTTTTTGTAGGAAAACCAAGTGTTTTATCTAAACGTTTATGTCAAGTAACACAAGAAAGTCTTTATTTAGCTTTAAATATAATTAAATCAGGAACTCCACTATTTAAAATTGGTGAAATAATTGAAAATTACGTTGAAAATCATGGATTTTCAGTCGTAAAAGAATATTGTGGACACGGGATTGGTTCATCATTTCATGAAGAACCGCATGTATTACATTACAAAAATAACAACAAACTAATTTTAAAAAAAGGAATGATTTTTACTATTGAACCCATGGTAAATGCAGGAAAATCAGAAGTAAAATGTATGAAAGATGGATGGACAGTAAAAACAAAAGATCATTCATTATCTGCTCAATATGAACACACTATATTAGTAACAAACTATGGATGTGATATTTTAACATGGCAAAAACAAGAAAAAATACCCCCGAGTTTTACTAATTAAAAATAAAATAAAATAAATGAGGTTAATTGAAAATGCAAAACTTTAAAAAAACAATTGAAAATGCTTATGACCATAGAAATGAAATTAATTTTAAAAACATTGATACAGACACTTATAAAACTATCACTCATATAATTAGCCTATTAAACCAAGGAGAAATACGTATTTCAGAAAAGCAAAATAATGTATGGATTACTCATCAATGGTTAAAAAAAGCAATTTTATTATATATATATTTTTCAAAAAATAATATTTTTTTAGGAAAAAACACTAATTATTACGATAAAATTCCACTTAAATATAATAAATACACTCAAGAAAATTTTGAAAAAGAAAAAGTTCGTATAGTACCACCAGCCACTGTTAGATATGGTTCATTTATTAATTATAATACAGTCATTATGCCATCGTATATTAATATAGGTGCATATATAGACCAAGGAACTATGATAGATACATGGGCTACTGTAGGATCATGTGCTCAAATTGGAAAAAATGTACACTTATCCGGAGGAGTTGGTATAGGGGGGGTATTAGAACCTTTGCAAAATAATCCTACTATTATTGAAGATAATTGTTTTATTGGTGCTCGTTCTGAAATTGTAGAAGGAGTTATCATAGAGCAAGGTTCTGTAATATCTATGGGCGTTTTTATTGGACAAAGCACTAAAATTTATAATAGAGAAACAGGGGAAATTTCTTATGGCAGAGTTCCTGCTAATTCTGTTGTAGTTTCAGGAAGTTTACCATCAAATAATGGAAAATATAATTTATATTCTGCAATTATTGTTAAAAAAGTAGACCATAGAACAACAAGTAAAGTAGAAATTAATCAATTGTTACGTCGTTTAAAATAATAGAAAACCGCCCGAATTTTGAAAATCGGGCGGAATTATATAATAAGTTACTCACTTACTAAGTAAATACTAGTAGTGCCTCTTTTTACTCTAAAAACTAATAGGCTTGAACGGCTATCTAATGCTTTTTTTAAATCGTCTAAATTATTTATTAAGCTTTGATTTACTTCTATAATAATATCATCTTTTTTAAAACCCATCTTTGAAGCTGGAGTATTTGTTTTTACATCTTCTACTTTTACACCTTTTTGTTGAGCTAAATAATTAGATAAATTAGCACCTTCAAGGCCAGTATAAATATCTCCAAAATTCATATTGTGTTGAACTGATGCTTTTAATTCGACGAATATATCTTTGATTTTTCCATCTCGAAATACTCCTAATATCATTTTAGTGGTAACTGGTAAAGATCCAATTTCAGCACGTAATGCTGAAAAACTCAAAATAGGCTTTTTATTTAAAGATATAATAATATCTCCAGCTTTAATACCTGCTTGAAACGCAGAAGAATTAGGTAATACCTGACTGACAAAGGCACCTTTTTGATTATTAGTTTTCATCATCCTTGCTAAATCAGAGTTTAATTCCATTCCTATTATACCTAACTCACCACGTCTTACTTGTCCAAATTGAGCTATTTGTGATGTAAGATTTTTAACCATATTACCAGGGATCGCAAAACCAATACCTATATTTCCTCCATCTGGAGCTAATATTGCAGTATTAATCCCTATTAACTCACCATTTAGATTGATTAGTGCCCCACCAGAATTACCTCTATTAATAGCTGCATCAGTTTGAATGAAATTTTCGTAATGTTCAATATTTAATCCACTTCGTCCTAAAGCAGAAATAATACCAGATGTAACAGTCTCACCTAAACCATAAGGATTACCAATAGCTACAGTGTAGTCACCTACTCTTAGGGCATCAGAATCTGCAATTTTTATTGCGCTTAAATTATGTGCATTTTTTAATTGTATTAAAGCAATATCAGAACGTGAATCATTCCCAATTACATAAGCCTCATAACGCCTTCCATCACTTAATTGAGCTTGTATTTTATTAGCATTTTCTACAACGTGATTATTTGTTACAGCATATCCTTTTTCTGCATCAATAATAACACCTGATCCTAGTGCACGAAACTTTTTATTTGTATTATTAGAATTTGGATGCGAACGACAAAAAGGAGAATTCCTAAATGGTGAATTACCTTTACAAAAAGGAGAATTGTTACCAAAAAATGGTTGAAATTGATGAGGTAAACGAGCAGTTGGAATTATAGTACTGCCTTCAATATTAATGCTAATTACTGAAGGCATAACTTTTTCTAACATAGGTGCTAAACTAGGCATAACAGGTATATAGGAAATATTATTAGAAGTAGAATTTTTATTTCCCCAAGACATTCCTAAACTTAGTAATAGAGTTAAAATAAATACTGTTCCGCCCAATACTATATTTATTCTTTTCATTATTTCTTTCTCATAAATTACAATCTAATCTTACATAGATAAAACGACTAAAAAACCAAAATTTTTAATTAAAATGAAATTTTATTATACACTCCATCATTCATTAACTCCATCGATGCTTAATAGATAAATAAAAAAACATTTTGATCAATACTAGTAAATTTACAATTTTATAAATATTTATTATTTATTAACTTTTAAAATACTTTTATAAAAAATATATTTTTTATATATAATATTTTTCTTATTAAAAATAATGGTTTTACATTTATGATATTAAATAAGATAATCAATATCTTTTTATGTTTTTTAATATTTTTTTATATGATATATAAAAATGAAAATGAAAAAACAACAGAAACAATAGAATTAAAAGGAAAAACAATGGGAACATACTGGCAAGTAAAAATTCCCAATGTAGAAATACAAAATAAAAAATATTTAAAAAAATTAATACAAAATAATTTAGATACAGATGAAAAATTATTATCTCCTTGGAAAAAAACATCTTTAGTTTATAAATTTAATCAACTAAAAAAATATAAATTATTACAAATTAATAAAAACTTTTTAAAAATTATTTTAACAGCATTAACTATTCACCACAAAACTAATGGAAAATTAGATATAACTATTGGTAATTTAATTAATATATGGGGATTTGGAACTCAAAAAAAACCTCGTCATTACCCTTCAATAAATATAATAAAAAAAAATATGAATCTTACGGGTATTCAGCATTTACAAATTATTAATCACTTAAATGGAATATATTTAACAAAAGATATAAATGGTATGAAAATCAATCTTTCTACATTAGGTGAAGGATTTGCTGTCGACCACTTATCTTGTATACTAAAAAAAAATGGAATAAAAAATTATACTATTTCAATAGGTGGTACAGTTTTAGTTCAAATAAATAACACAAACAAATCTAAAATTATTGCAATTCAAAAACCTACCGATAAAAAACAATCAGTTCAATTACTTATTCATCTAAAAAATAAATCTATTAGTACAGCTGGAACTTATCTTAATTATTACCTTATTAACGGTAAAAATGTTTCACATATTATTAATCCTCAAAATGGAATGCCTGTAAAAAATAATTTAGTATCTGTCAGTGTTGTTTCTTCGACTGCATTAGAAGCAGATAGCTGGGATACTGGACTGATTTTATTAGGTTTTAAAAAAGCCAAAGAATTATCTATAAATGAAAATTTAGCTGTTTGTCTAATAACTAAAGAAAAAAATCACTTTTTAACATGGATGTCACCTCAATTTAAAAAATTTTTAATTTTAAAATAAAATATCCTCAAAAATAAATTTTATAGAAATATATAATTATTTAATTTATTCCAATTTATTGATAATATTTAATATATTTGTAATAATAAAAGAAAATTTAGTTAATACTAATAAACATTAAAATCTTTTTTATTTTATTTAATATATTGTTCTTATTTTATCTAGATGAACTATCAGGATAAACTACAAATAAAAAACATAGGAATAAACCTAATAAAATAGCATCCTGGAGGAAAAAATGGAAATGTTATCAGGAGCCGAAATGGTTATTAGATCATTAATTAATCAGGGAATACAACATATATTTGGTTATCCTGGTGGTGCGGTACTAGATATTTATGATGCTCTAAAAACTGTTGGTGGAATCGAACATATTTTAGTAAGACATGAACAAGCTGCAACTCATATGGCCGATGGATATGCAAGATCTACTGGAAAAATAGGTGTAGTATTAGTAACTTCTGGACCAGGTGCTACAAATGCAATTACTGGAATTGCTACAGCTTATATGGACTCAATTCCAATGATAGTAATTTCAGGTCAAGTAGCATCATCTTTAATTGGATACGATGCATTTCAAGAATGTGATATGATTGGTATTTCTCGTCCTATAGTAAAACATAGTTTTTTAGTAAAAAAAACTGAGGATATACCTATTGTTTTTAAAAAAGCTTTTTGGATAGCATCTACAGGTCGTCCTGGTCCAGTAGTTATTGACTTACCTAAAGATATTTTAAAACAAAAAATTAAATCTAAATTCATATGGCCTAAAAACGTACATATACGATCTTATAACCCAACTACCAAAGGTCATCAAGGACAAATTAAAAAAGCACTAAGCATATTATTAAAAGCTAAAAAACCTGTTATTTACGCAGGAGGTGGAGTTATTAGCTCAAATAGTCATCATGAATTACTAGAATTTGCAGAAAAAACTCATTGTCCTGTTACAACATCTCTAATGGGATTAGGAGCTTTTCCAGGAAGTCATCCTCAGAGTATTTCTATGTTGGGTATGCATGGAACCTATGAAGCTAATATGGCAATGCATAATGCGGATGTTATTTTTGCTATTGGAGTTCGCTTTGATGATCGAACAACAAACAATTTAAAAAAATACTGCCCAAATGCCACTATTTTACATATTGATGTCGATCCTACATCTATTTCTAAAACTGTCTCTGCAGATGTTCCAATAGTTGGAGATGCTAAACATATTTTAAAAGAAATAATAGAGCTGATAAAACAGGAAAAAAACATTCATTCTTTAGATAAATGGTGGAATATTATCAAAGAATGGAAGCAAACTAAAAGTTTAGAATACAATAGAAACAGCATAAAAATAAAACCTCAAAATGTTGTTCAAACGCTTTTTAAATTAACTCAAGGAAAATCCTATATTACTTCTGATGTTGGTCAACATCAAATGTTTGCAGCATTATATTACCAATTTAATAAACCCAGACATTGGATTAATTCTGGAGGATTAGGTACTATGGGATTTGGATTGCCTGCAGCACTAGGTGTAAAATTAGCAATACCTAAAGCTACTGTAATTTGTATTACTGGAGATGGTAGTATTCAAATGAATATCCAAGAATTATCAACTGCAAAACAATATAATTTAGCTGTTTTAATACTAAATTTAAATAATTCTTCTTTAGGTATGGTTAAACAGTGGCAAGATATGATTTATTCTGGAAGACATTCTCATTCATATATGGACTCACTTCCAGATTTTGTAAAATTAGTAGAATCATATGGACATATTGGACTACGTATAAATAAAACAGAAGAATTAGAAACAAAATTAATTTTAGCATTAAAAAAACTATCTGAAGGAAATTTAGTTTTTTTAGATATTCAAATAGACAATTCTGAGCACGTTTATCCTATGCAAATTCAAGGAGGAGGTATGAATGAAATGTGGTTAAGGAAAAAAGAGGTTTCCTAATAAAAAATATGCGAAGAATTTTATCTATTCTCTTAGAAAATGAATCAGGTGCATTATCACGTGTAATAGGTCTCTTTGCACAAAGAGGCTACAACATAGAAACAGTTACAGTTGCACCTACAGAAGATCCTTCTTTGTCAAAAATGACTATACAAACAGTAGGAAATGAAAAATCGATTGAACAAATTGAAAAACAACTACATAAATTAATTGATGTCCTAAGAGTTATTAAAATTGAACAAATATCTCATATAGAACGTGAAATTATGTTATTAAAAGTACAAACAAATAATTGTAAAAATGATATTAAACATATTACTGAAGTTTTTCGAGGACAAATTGTAGATATTACATCTACAACATATGTATTACAACTTTCAGGAACTACAAAAAAATTAGATTCTTTTCTTAAAATAATTAGAAATATATCTGAAATTATTGAGATGACTCGTTCTGGAATAGTAGGAATTTCTCGGGGATAAATTAAATAGAATATATTTATAAACGCTTTTAAAATAAAAACTAAAAATATATTTAAAAAATTTTATTATTTATTAAACATGGCCATTTTAAAATATAGATGACCATGTTTCTTTTTCATTTATATCATAAAAATTCCAATATGAATCAAAACATAAAACACATTCCTGTAATGACAAAAGAATTAATTGACTCCTTGAAAATTCAAAAAAATGGTATTTATATCGATAGTACATTTGGAATGGGTGGGCATTCTATTGAAATTCTAAAAAAATTAGGTAAAGATGGAAAATTATATGCAATTGATAAAGATTTAAATTCTGTACTAATAGGAAAAAAAATTAAAGACAAACGTTTTTGTATAACTCATGATAACTTTTCAAAAATTTTAAATTATGCTAAATCTAAAAAAATTATTGGAAAGGTAGACGGAATATTATTTGATTTGGGAGTATCTTCATTACAAATAGAAGATTATAAAAGAGGTTTTTCATTTAAACGAAATGGACCTCTAGATATGAGAATGAATCAAACTTGTGGAATTACAGCTTCAGATTGGATTTTTAAAAGCGATATTAAAAAAATTATTTTTGTTTTAAAAACATTTGGAGAAGAACGTTTTGCAAAAAAAATTGCATATGCAATAAAAGATTACAATAGAAAAAAAAAAATAAAAGAAACTTTAGAATTAGTAAATGTTATAAAAAAAGCAATACCAATCAAAAATATATTTAAACATCCAGCTAGACGAACTTTTCAAGCAATTAGAATTTATATTAATCAAGAATTAGAAGAAATAAAAAATGCATTAGAAGACGTATTAACAATATTAAAACCAGGAGGACGTATTACTGTAATTAGTTTTCATTCATTAGAAGATAGAATAATTAAAAAATTTATGATAAAACATAGTATGAAAGCACAAATTCCATATGGAATGCCTATAACAGAAAAAGAAATAGAAAAACTTAAATTATGTAAATTAAAAATTATAAATCGGTTATTTCCAACTGATGAAGAAATCCAAAAAAATTCTAGATCTCGGAGTTCTATACTACGTACAGCAGAATTAAAAAAATATGAATAAGAAACAACATTATGATCTACCAAATATTATTAAAAATGATTTCATTTTATTTGGGAAAATACATTTGATTTTATTATTTGCAATAATATTATCTGCTAACTCTATCGTAATTATAGTCTATAAAACCCGAATGTTAATTGCTCAAGAAGAAAAATTACGTATAGAAAAAAAAAAAAATGATGAATGGAGAAACTTAATTATTGAAAAAAATACGCTTGCTATGCCTCCAATTGATTAATTTAAATATTTAATTATTTTAAATTAATAACTATTTTAATAAAATATAAATTACATTAATTTTTTTTAAAAATCGAGAAAAACAAGATAATTATAAAATGCATACCAAAAAAAAAATAAAATTATTTAAAGAAAAAAAAACAAGAAAAACAATTTATATAAACTGGCGTTTTATAGCATTATGTATTATTGTTTTTTCATTTTTGATTATCTTAACATTACGTATAATATTTCTTCAAGTTATTGATTCTAAAAAACTATCATATGAAGGAGATCGTAGAACGTTAAGAATACAACCTGTCATAAATACTAGAGGAATTATTAATGATCGTCTTGGATACCCATTAGCTGTTACTGTTCCAGTAAATGCAGTTTTTATAGATCCTAGTATGATACATCAAAATGATATAGATATTGAAAATAATATAAGATGGCAAGCATTATCTAATATTCTTTCAATTCCATTAAAGAAAATTATTTTTCATGTCAATTTTGATAAAAATTTAAAATTTATTTATTTAGCACGTCAAATTGCGCCTGAACTTGGTGAATATATTAAAGCTCTAAAACTACCTGGTATTTATTTAACAGAAGAAGCAAAACGTTATTATCCTTCTGGTAAAATTGCTGCACAACTTATTGGATTTAATAATATAGATGATGAAGGAATTGAAGGTGTTGAAAAAAGTTTTAATAACTACTTAACGGGTAAACCAGGTAAAAGAAAAATAAGAAAAGATAACCAAGGTCATGTAGTTGAAAATGAATCTTTAATTAAAAAATCTAGTTCTAAAAATTTAATATTAAGTATTAATAAAGAACTTCAAACTATCACTTATCAACAATTATCTGAAGGTGTAAATAAAAATAAAGCAGATTTTGGAATTGCTGTTTTAATTGATATTAAAACTGGAGAAATATTGTCAATGGCTACTAGCCCTGCATATAATCCAAATGAAAAACAATATATAGTTTCAAAAAATTTTCGGAATAGAGCTATTACAGATGTTTTTGAACCAGGTTCTACCGTTAAACCTATAGTTATTATGGAAGCCTTAAAACAAGGACTTATTAAACAAAATTCAATAATAAATACAAAACCTTTTTTTATTAAAAAACATCAAATTAAAGACGTTTCATATCATGAAGCATTAAATATTAAAGGAATATTACAAAAATCTAGCAATGTTGGAGTATCAAAAATTGCACTTTCTATGGAGAGTAAAGATCTAATTAATACATATTTAAAATTTGGATTAGGTCAACCAACTAACTTAGGATTAATCGGAGAACAAAAAGGATTTTTACCTAAAAAGAAAGTATTATCAAATTTAGAAAAAGCAACTTTTTCTTTCGGATATGGACTAATGGTAACACCACTTCAATTAGCTAGATTATATACAACTATTGGAAGTTATGGAATTTATAGACCACTTTCTATTGTTAAAATCAATCATCCATTATACGAAAAAAGAATATTTCCTCAAAAATATGTCAAAAAAGTACTTAATATGATGGAAAAAACTGTTCAACCAAGTACAAGTGAAAATCAATCAGACGTAAAAAAATATCGAATTGCTATTAAAACAGGAACAGCGAAAAAAGTCGGTACTCATGGATATTATATTAAAAAATATATAGCTTATACTGCAGGTGTTGCTCCTGCTAGAAACCCAAAATTTTCTTTAATAATTGTAATTGATAACCCCAAAGGAAATGCATATTATGGAGGGGCAGTTTCTGCTCCAATTTTTAGCAAGATAATGACATTAGTGCTAAAAAAAATGAAAATTCAACCAGATAACTTATAAAATCATAGTAATAAATTTAAATAAAATTTAATGAAACAAAATAACTTAAAATATTTTTTATTACCTTGGATTAAAAATCTTCCAAAAAAAAATATCAATAATATAGTACTAGATAGTAGAAAATTAAAATCTAAAGATATTTTTATCGCTATAAAAGGTGAAAAAAAAGATGGACATGATTTTATTTTTGAAGCAATCTCTAAAAAAGTAGTAGCAGTATTATCTGAAACAAAGAAAAAAAAAGAACATGGAGAAATACATTATATTAATAACACTCCTATAATATCTTTTTTTCAACTATCTGAAAACCTTTCAAAGTTAGCTGAAAGATTTTATAACAAACCAAGCAAAAAAATAAAAGTAATTGGAATTACTGGAACAAATGGAAAAACCACAGTCACACAACTAATTAACCAATGGAGTGAATTATTAGGGAAAAAAATTGCAACAATGGGAACTCTTGGAAATGGGCTTTATAAATCATTAAAACCTACAAATAATACAACTTCATCAGCTGTCGATATACAATCATTTTTACATTCAGTATCAAATAAAGTTAAATTAGTTACTATAGAAGTTTCTTCCCATGGTTTAGTTCAAAATCGTGTTAAAAATGTTTTTTTTCATGCTGCAATCTTTACTAATTTAACACAAGACCATTTAGATTATCACGAAAATATGAAACAATATGAATTAGCTAAACGTTCACTTTTTACGGATCATCAAGTTAAAAAAATAATATTAAATGCTAATGATAAATATGCAAAAAATTGGTTAAAAAATTTTTCTAATAAATACACAATTGCAGTTACAATTCAAGACCATAAACAAAAAAAATATTCCAAAAAATGGATAAATGCTATTTATATTAAAATTTATAATGAAAAAACTGATGTAAAATTTGAATCTAGTTGGGGCAATGGAATTTTATCTACTTTTTTAATAGGAAAATTTAATATAGAAAATTTATTATTAGCGCTGGCATGTATGTTAGAAATGAATCATAAATTATCCGACCTTATTAAAACATCTATTCAACTTGCCCCAATATATGGAAGAATGCAAAAATTTGATTTTATTAGACAGCCAATTTGTATTATAGATTATGCTCATACTCCTGATGCGTTAGAACAATCATTAAATGCTATTAAATTACAATATTCACAAAAAAAAATATGGTGTATATTTGGATGTGGAGGAGATAGAGATAAAAAAAAACGTCCTATAATGGGGAGAATTGCAGAAAGTATAGCAGATAAAATCGTTATCACTAATGATAATCCAAGAAATGAAAACCAAAATAAAATTATCAAAGATATTCTGAATGGATGTTTAAATAAAGAAAAAATAATAATTATTCCAAATAGAAAAAAAGCTATTTCTTATGTTTTTTTTCAATCAAATATTAATGATATAATTTTTATTGCTGGTAAAGGACATGAAAACTATCAAATAATTGGAGATCAATATATTTACCATTCAGATCAGGAAATAGTATCACATTTATTGGAAAAAACAACATGATTCCTATGTCGTTGAAAAAGATTGCGAATATTACAAATGGTTTATTATTTGGTAAAAATATTATAATCAATAATATTAGCATAAATACTAAAGAAATAATACCAAATACTTTATTCATTGCATTAAAAGGTAAACAATTTGATGCACATTTTTTTATCAAAGAAGCTATCAAAAAAGGATGTTCGGCAATTATCACTAATAGAAAAATAATATCTTGTATTTCTTATATTATAGTTGAAGACACCACTATTGCTTTAGGACAAATTGCCGCTTGTCTTCGTAATATAATCAATCCAAAAATATTAGCTATTACTGGATCTTGTGGAAAAACTTCAGTAAAAGAAATGACTGCTTCTATACTCAAAAAAAAACATAATATAATATATACTATTAATAATCAAAATAATCATATAGGTGTTCCTATTACTTTATTAAAATTAAAAAAAACAGATAAATATGCAGTAGTTGAATTAGGAACTAACAATCCAGGTGAAATTGATTATATTTCAAAAATTACCCAACCAAATATCGCATTAATAAATAATATTTATTATTCACATTTAGAAGGATTTAAATCATTATTAGGAATATCAAAAGAAAAATCAGAAATACTATCTTATTTAAAAAATAAAGGTACAGTTATTATTAATTTAGATAGTCATCATCTTTCACAATGGACAAAAAAAATTAAAAATAAAAAAATATTTTATTTTTCTATTAAAAAAAAAAAGAAAGTGATTTTTTTGCTACTAACATTAAAATTCATGCAAATCAAACATGTTTTACTATGCATACACCATCTGGTACAATAAATATTGTATTACCCTATCTAGGTTATCAAAGTATATCTAATGCCTTAGCTGCTAGTGCTCTTTCATTTGCTGTTCATATACCACTAAAACAAATTCAAGTTGGATTATTAGAAGCTCCTATTATACCAGGACGATTAGAACCTATTAAATTAAGTAAAAATACAATTTTAATCAACGATACGTATAACTCAAACGTTGCTTCTATGATTATAGCGATTAAAATTTTAGAAAAAATGCCAGGTTATAAAATATTAGTTATAGGAGATATGGCAGAATTAGGTGAAAAAAGTATTTTATACCATAAAATTATAGGAAATATTGCTAATATATCAAATATTAATCATATTTTTAGTTTTGGAAAATATAGTCATGAAATTTTTAAAATATGTAAAAATGGAAAACATTTTTCAGAAAAAAATAAACATATATTAAATAAAAAATTAAAAGAAACGATTTTAAAACAGAATAAAAGTACAATTTTGATCAAAGGTTCACGTCATATGAAAATGGAAAAAATCACAGAATATTTAATAAAAGAGTATAAAAAAAATGATATTCTTAATTAATAAATACTTAAATTTTAAAATATTTACTTTTATTTCTTTCCGAATACTTTTTAGTTTATTAACATCTTTTTTTATAAATTTGTTTATTGGACCATATATCATATCTTGTTTTAAAAAATTACAAAAATTTCAGATTATAAGAACTGATGGACCTATTGGACATTTAAATAAAAATAATACTCCTACTATGGGTGGAGTATTTATTATTATTTCAATATGCTTATCTACTCTTCTTTACTGTAATTTAAATAATACATATATCTGGTATGTTCTTGCTATTATATTAGGATATGGTTTAATTGGGTTATTAGATGATTATAAAAAAATTAAATTTAATAATTCAACGGGATTAAAAATATTATATAAATTTTTTTGGTTATCAATAATTGCTATATTAATTATTTACCTCATCTATTCTAAAAAAGAAAATAGTGCTTCTATTGAACTAATAATTCCTTTCTACACTTCAATACCTTTAAAGATAAATTATTTTTATATATTTTTATCTTATTTTGTTATTGTAGGTACAAGCAATGGAGTAAATTTAACAGATGGATTAGATGGATTAGCTATTATGCCAATAATTCTTATATCATTTGGATTTGGTTTAATTGCTTTTTTTAGTTCTGATATTAATTTATGTAATTATATAAATGTTTCTTATTCAGAACAATCAAATGAGTTAAGTGTATTATGCGGAGCAATTATTGGTTCTGGATTAGGATTTTTATGGTTCAATACTTATCCAGCTCAAATATTTATGGGAGATGTTGGATCTTTATCATTAGGTGGTGCATTAGGAATAATATCTCTATTATTACATCAAGAATTATTATTGCTAATAATGGGTGGTGTTTTTGTTTTTGAAACTCTATCTGTAATATTACAAATTCTCTACTTTAAAATTAGAAAAAAAAGAATATTTAAAATGGCTCCAATTCATCATCATTACGAAATAAAAGGATTATCAGAACCTTTGATTACTATTAGATTTTGGATAATATCTTTTATATTATTATTAATAGGCATGTTATCTTTAAGGATACATAATGGTATATAAGTATTCAAAGAAAAAAATATTAATTTTAGGTATAGGTTTAACTGGTATATCTTGTATTAATTTTTTTTTAAAAAGAGGTGCAATTCCTAAAATAATTGATGAAGCTAAAAAACCTGATTATTTAAATAAAATTCCTAAAATTATTCAATATAAATTAGGAAGTTTAGAAAAAACATGGATTTTAGAATCAGATTTAATTATTATTAGTCCTGGAATATCTTCTTTTAAACCAATTTTAATAGAAGCTCGAATATTAGGTATTGAAATAATTAGTGATATTGAATTGTTTGCTAGAGAAGCAAAATCTCCAATTATTTCTATTACAGGAACTAATGGAAAAAGCACTGTAGCTACAATGGTAAAAAAAATTGCAAAAAAATCAGGATATAAAGTTTATTTAGGAGGAAATATTGGATTTCCAGCATTAGAAATGTTAGAAAAGAACGCTGATCTATATATACTAGAATTATCTAGTTTTCAATTAGAAAATATATTTAGCTTAAAATCAAAAATAGCTGTAGTACTTAATATTAATGAAGATCATTTAGATAGATATCCGAAAGGATTTAAACAGTATAAAAAAATGAAATTATCTGTTTACAAGAATTCAGAAATATGCTTAGTAAATTCACGAGAAAAAAAAATTTTTTTTAAAAATAAAAATAAAAAATATATTACTTTTGGAACAAAAGATAGCGATTATTATCTTAATAATATTGAAGGTAATACTTTTTTATGTTGTAAAAAAGAAAAAATACTTAATACGTCCAAAACATCACTATATGGATATCAAAACTATGAAAATGCTTTAGTATCATTAGCAATTTCAGATGCTATGAATTTTCCTCGTAATGAAGTTAAAAAAGAACTTAGTAGATTTTTAAATTTACCACATCGATTTCAATTAATACATAAACATAATAATATATCTTGGATTAATGATTCAAAATCTACCAATGTTAATAGTACGAAAGCAGCTCTAGAAAATATAAATACTCAAGGAACAATAAGATTATTATTAGGGGGAGATAAAAAATCTGCTGATTTTAGCATTTTAAAAAAATATTTAGAAACATTAAAAATAAAAATTTATTGTTTTGGAAAAGATGGTATAAATATATCAAAAATATGTCAAAAAAAATCCATTTATATTCAAGATTTAAAAAATGCTATGACTTTAATCTCTAAAGAAGTAGTATCAGGCGATATAGTCCTATTGTCTCCAGGATGTAGTAGTAAAGATCAATTTAAGAATTTTGAAGAAAGAGGTGATCTTTTTATAACATTATCAAAGGAAATAAGTTAATGTTCTTAAAAAAAAAATAAAAAAAAGTAAAAAAAAACAAATTATATTATACGATAGACTACTAGTATGGTTAACTTTAGCTTTATGTATTACCGGATTAATAATGGTAATATCTACATCTATACCTATAGGACAAAGCTTGTATAAAGATCCCTTTTTTTTTGCAAAAAGAGAAATATTTTATTTTATTTTAATATTTTTATTGTCTTTTGTTTTTTTACGAATACCTGTTGTTTTTTGGAAAGAAAATAGCAATATTATACTAATATTTTCAACTTTATTGCTTATTTTTGTACTATTGATAGGAAAATCAGTTCATGGGTCTTATAGATGGATAAGTATAGGAGTATTACATATACAACCTGCTGAAATATGCAAAATTTCTTCTTTTCTTTATATATCTAATTACCTTTCAAGAAAAATTAAAGAAGTACATAATAAGTTTTGGGGATTTTTTAAACCCATGAGCATTATCGCTATTCAATCAATTCTTTTATTAGCAGAACCTGACTTAGGAACAGTTGTTGTTTTGTTTCTTACTACTTTATCAATTTTATTTCTTTCTGGCGCAAAAATAAAACAATTTTTTTCAATTATTTTATTAGTATTATTAGTAGTAATATTCTTAATATTAACTAAACCATATCGTATCAATAGAATATTATCTTTTTGGAATCCTTGGAAAGATCCATTTGGTAATGGATATCAATTAACGCAATCATTAATAGCTTTAGGAAGAGGTCATTTTTTTGGACAAGGTTTAGGAAATTCAATACAAAAACTAAATTATTTACCAGAAGCACATAGTGATTTTATATTTTCTATTATAGGGGAAGAATTAGGATATATAGGTTGTTTTTTAATATTATTAACTATTTTTATTATTTCTTTTCGAGCTATGTATATTGGACAAAAATCTTTAGAAAAAAAACAAATTTTTTCAGGTTTTTTAGCTTGCTCTATTGGTTTATGGTTTAGTTTTCAAACATTAATTAATATTGGAGCTGTTACCGGGATCTTGCCAACTAAAGGGTTAACTTTACCATTAATTAGTTATGGAGGTTCAAGTTTAATCATTAACTTAATAGCAATTTGTATTTTATTAAGAATTGATTTTGAATTACGGTTAAGTGAAAATCAAGCCTTACCTAAGGAAAATTAAATGAGTTCTAAAAAAATTATAATTATAGCGGGTGGTAGTGGTGGACATGTGTTTCCAGCTATCACTATAGCAAATTATTTAATTAAAAATGGATGGAATGTAAATTGGATAGGAACAAAAGACAAAATAGAATCTGATATTGTTCCTAAATATAACATTAAAATTCATTTCATTCATATTAATGGATTAAGAAATGCTAATTTAAAAACCTTAATTTCTTCACCAATACATATATTAAAATCATATTTCAAAATAAAAAAAATTATAAATAGTTATTTGCCAAATATTATACTAGGTATGGGGGGGTATGTATCTGGTCCTGGAGGATTAGCAGCATGGACTTCAAAAATTCCTTTTGTTTTACATGAACAAAATAAAATTCCAGGCATTACAAATCGATTACTTTCTAAAATATCAACAAAAAATATGCAAGCTTTTCAAGGTTCTTTACCAAACGCTGAAGTTGTAGGAAATCCAATTCGTGAAGATATTATAAGAATTCCATCTCCTATTTATCGTTTTAAAAATAGATCTGGCCCTTTAAGGATACTAATTATTGGAGGAAGTCAAGGTGCATCTATTTTTAATAGTATTTTACCTAAAATATCACTCTTTTTAAAATCAAAAGTTATTATTTGGCATCAAGTAGGAAAAAATGAACTAGAAAAAACAAAAAAAAAATATCAAAAATATGGATTATATCAACATATAATTCATTGTTTTATTGAAGATATGGCTGCTGCATACACATGGGCTGATGTAGTTATATCTCGTTCTGGTGCATTAACTGTAAGTGAAATCACCACTGTAGGGCTCGGGGCAATATTTATACCATATCCACATAAAGATCAACAACAATTATTAAATGCACAAGATTTGGAAAATAATGGTGCTGCGAAAATTATTGATCAATCTCAATTTAATATAAAATCGATATTAAAAATATTGAACTCTTTAGATAGAGAAAAATTACTTATAATGGCAAAAAAAGCATTTTCTCTTAGAGTTAGAAACTCTACAATGAAAATTTTTAAAATAATTAATAATATTTCTCAAAAATAGATCTTAAACAATTAAAAATATAAAAATGAACATAATAAATATAAAAAAAAATAATTTCTTTAAAAATAGATTATTCAATAAAATTCATTTCATAGGTATTGGAGGTTCTGGAATGAATGGTATTGCTTTAATTTTATTACAATTAGGATATAAAATTAGTGGTTCAGATATATCAAAAACTGCAATTACACAAAAACTAATAGAATTAGGAGCAATTATTTATTTTCAACATTCTAAGAAAAACATTGAAAATATTGATTTAATTATTATATCTAGTGCTATTTCATCATCTAATCCAGAAATTATAGAAGCAAAAAAAAAAATATTCCTATATTATTAAGAGCAGAAATGTTACAAATATTAATGCAATATAAATTTGGAATAGCTGTTTCTGGAACACATGGAAAAACAACTACTACTGCAATGATTTTTGATATATTTAATGAAAATAAGTTAGATCCTACCATTATTAATGGTGGTTTAATAAAATCAATTAACTCTTATTCTAAACTAGGATATTCTGATTATCTTATTGCCGAAGCAGATGAAAGTGATGGTTCATTTCTTTGTTTAACTCCAAAAATTATTATTGTAACTAATATTGAATCTGATCATATGAATTATTATAATAATGATTTTAATTTGCTAAAAAAATCATTTTTAAAATTTATAAATATAATTCCATCAGATGGTACTGTTATATTATGCATAGACAATCCTGCTATACAAGATATAATTCCAAAAATAAAATGTAAAATTATTACATATGGATTTAATAAAACTGCTGAAATTCATATTTCTTATTATAAACAAAATAATTTTATTTCAAATTTTACTTTAGTTCGAAAAAATCAATCTAATTTAGAAGTTGTTTTAAAAATACCTGGAAAACATAATGCTTTAAATGCAGCAGCTGCAGTAGCAGTAGCAACAAATCAAAAAATATCTAATCAGAATATTATTCAATCATTAAAAAATTTTCAAGGTACGTGTAGAAGATTTGAATATCTTGGAACGATCTCAATAAAAACAAACAGTATTTTAAAAAAAAATATTATATTAATAGATGACTATGGTCATCATCCTACTGAATTATCTGAAAATATTAAAACAATAAGAACTAGTTGGCCTGAAAAAAATTTAATAATGATATTTCAACCTCATCGATATACAAGAACATATAATTTATATAACGATTTTGTTAAAATTTTATCTCAAGTCGATACACTATTAATATTAAATGTGTATTCTGCACATGAAAATATTATTGCTGGAGCAGACAGTAAATCACTATATAATGATATAAAAAAAACACAAAATATAAATATAGTTTTAATTAAAAATTATAAACTAATATTAAATTCTATTGTTCGCTATTTGAATGGAAATGATATTATTTTAATACAAGGTGCTGGAAATATAGAAAAAATAGCTAATAAAATTTTTATTCAAAAAAAAAAGTGATAATATGAAAAAAAAAGTAGCAGTATTATTAGGTGGAAATTCTACAGAAAGAAAAATATCAATTGCATCAGGATATGCAGTGTTAAAAAGTTTAATTCGATCTGGTATTAATGCATATCCATTTGATACACGTGATTTTCCTGTTATGCAATTAAAAAAACAAAATTTTAATACTGCATATATTGCGCTTCATGGAAAAGGAGGAGAGGATGGTAGCATTCAAGGGGTATTAGAATATTTAAATATTCCTTATACTGGTAGTGGAATTATGGCATCTTCTATTGCTTTAGATAAGAAAAAAACTAAATTATTATGGGCAGCTAATGGTCTTCCTGTATTACCAGATATATATCTCCAAAAAGAAGATATTTTAAATAATTTAGATTTTTTCTCAATAAAAAAATTTTTCAAATTAGAGTATCCTCTTTTAGTAAAACCCAATAATCAAGGATCAAGTATAGGAATAAAAGTAGTTGATTCAAAAGATCAACTAAAAAATGCAATTAATATAGCATTTAATTATAGTGACACTATTTTATTAGAAAAATTTATAACAGGAAAAGAATATACCATTTCAATTCTTGATCAAAAAATATTACCTTCCATTCAAATTATCACAAACAATAATTTTTATGATTATTCTTCAAAATATCAATTATCTTCTACGAAATATTTATGTCCAAGTGGATTAAATTTAGAGCAAGAAAAAAAATTAAACAAAATAGCAAAAAAGGCTTGGAATATATTAGGATGTAATGGATGTGGTAGAATTGATGTAATATTAGATAATAATAATAAATTTTGGTTACTAGAAATAAATACTATTCCCGGTATGACACATCGTAGTTTACTTCCAATATCTGCAAATGCCATAGGTATATCATTTGATGAATTAGTACTAAAAATTTTAAATAAAACTATTATACCAACTATTTAATAAAAAATTATTCATATTATTATTTAAAATATACTTTAAATATGAAAATATTGTAAAATCAAACATTTATCATTACTAAATAAATTTATTCAAAAAAACATATTTTATTACTCATGAAACATAATCAACATAAATATGTTATTTAATAAGATTTCTATATTTTAATAAATTTACTTTTTTAATAAATTTACTTTTTTTTAATAAATATTATGAAATATGATATAAAAAAATTTTAAAAAAAATTAGATATTTAAAAACTTATTTCTGTCTAAATAAACAATTTTAAAAACATTGTTGATATCAAACAATTAGAATATAAAATATCATAAATCCTAATTTATAATAAAAGTAATAATTGAAAAAATATAGTACAGGCTAAGAAATAATGATTATTTCAACAAATAAAAAATTGGTAGTAGGACTGGAAGTAGGAACAACTAAAGTAGTTACTTTAGTAGGTGAAATTTTAATAGATAGTACAATAAAAATAATTGGAATTGGAATATGTAAATCAAAAGGAATAGATAAAGGTAGAATCGATAATTTAGATACTGTTGTCTCATGTATACAAGAATCTATTTATCAAGCTGAAATTATGGCTAATTGTAATATTACTTCTGTATATTTATCTTTATCTAGTAAATATATTAATTGTCAAAATGAAATTGGAATAGTACCTATTTCTGAAGATGAAGTCACAAAAGAAGATATAGAAAATGTCATACATACTGCAAAATCAGTTAAGATTCCAAATGAACATCATATACTACATGTTATTCCACAAGAATATTCAATAGATCAACAGTCTGGAATAAAAAACCCGATAGGTTTATCAGGAACAAGAATGCAAGTCAGAGTTCATTTGATTACTTGTTATGAAAATATAGCTAAAAATATTATTAAAGCAGTAGAAACATGTAATATAAAAGTTGATCAATTGATTTTTTCTGGTCTTGCATCTAGTAAAGCCGTATTAACTGAAGAAGAGTGTAAATTAGGTGTATGTATGATTGATATAGGAGGAGGAACAATAGATTTTACTACATATATTGATGGATTTATACAAGATAGTCAAGTAATTCCATATGCAGGAAATATTGTAACTAAAGATATTTCATATGCATTTAGTACTTCTTATTCTGATTCAGAAATCATAAAAATGAATTATAGTTCTTCATTAAAAAAGCCTGTAGAATCATCAATTGATGCTGAATTATCTGAAAAATATCAAAATTTATTTAAAAATATACAATTAGATACCGTTTCAGAAGTAATTGAATCAAGATATAATGAACTGTTAACTCTAATTAATCATAGAATTATTTATATACAAAATAAACTTTATAAAGAAGGCAAGAAATATCAATTATCAAGTGGTATAGTATTAACAGGAGGCGCTTCAACTATTTCATTGCTAAGTAAATATGCAGAAAAAATTTTTCAAAATAAAATTCGAATTGCTAAACCTATAAATATTTCAGGATTAATAGAAAATATAACTGAACCACATTATTCAACAGTAGTGGGCTTGTTACACTATGGAAAAGAATTTTACTTACAATCTAAAAATATAAACAAAGAAAGTTCTTTTATTGAAAAATGGTTTAAACAAATTAATAACTGGTTTAAAAAAGAGTTTTAAATCAATTTTAAACATCTCTAAAATTTAAGATAGATAATGGAATTAAATTATGTTTGAACCTGTAGAATTAAGTAATAATGCAATAATTAAAGTAGTTGGTGTTGGTGGAGGTGGTGGTAATGCAGTAGAATACATGGTCAGAGAGCGTATTGAAGGTGTTGAATTTTTTGCCATTAATACTGATGCCCAAGCTTTAAGAAAAATAGAAGTAGGTCAAACTATTCAAATAGGAAATAATATTACTAAAGGTCTAGGAGCTGGTGCAAATCCAGAAATTGGACGAAATTCAGCAGAAGAAGACAAAGAACTATTAAAATCTGCATTAGATGGTTCTGATATGGTTTTCATAGCTGCCGGTATGGGAGGTGGAACTGGAACTGGTGCTGCACCAGTAGTAGCAGAAATCGCAAAAGAATTAGGTATTTTAACTGTAGCTGTAGTAACAAAACCTTTTAATTTTGAAGGTAAAAAAAGAATGATTGTAGCTGATCAAGGTGTTATTGAGTTATCAAAGTATGTAGATTCTTTAATTACAATACCAAATGATAAATTACTTAAAGTACTCAGTCGAGGTATTTCCTTATTAGATGCTTTTGGTGCTGCAAATAACGTATTAAAAGGAGCTGTACAAGGTATTGCGGAACTAATTACAAGACCTGGTCTTATGAATGTAGATTTTGCTGATGTTCGAACTGTTATGGTAGAAATGGGATATGCAATGATGGGAACAGGAATATCTTCTGGAGAAAACCGTGCTGAAGAAGCTGCAGAAATAGCAATATCTAGTCCTTTATTAGAAGATATAGATTTATCAGGAGCTCGTGGTGTGTTAGTTAATATTACTGCTGGCTTTGATTTAAAGTTAGATGAATTTGAAACTGTAGGAAATACTATTAGATCTTTTGCTTCAGACAATGCAACAGTTGTAATCGGAACTTCTTTAGACCCTGATATGAATGATACGCTTCGAGTAACAGTAGTAGCAACTGGAATTGGTATGGAAAAATACTCAGATATTAATCAAATTAAAAATAAAGCTTCCAAAGAAAAATTAATAGATTATCGTTATCAATATTTAAATATGTCATCTTCAACATTAGATAAAAAAAATATAAAGAATGAAATTAAAGAAACAGAACATGCAAAACGTAAAGAACCAGAATATTTGGATATTCCCGCATTTCTTCGAAAAAAATCTGATTAATTTTTTTAATTAAAAATTTTAACTATAAGATATAACTAAGTCTTATTAATTTTTATATTTTTTATTATACAATTATAACCTGCGCCAATAAAAAAAACAATCTATCGGCGCAAGGAATCAATTAATTACTAATAATTAATCGATATTCATTTTTTTAAATTATTTATTCCATGATAAGATATCATATCTTATTTTCAATAATATCTAAATATTTTGAGAATATATTTAAAGTGAAAAACATTATTAATAATCATATTCAACTAACAAAAACTGCTATTAAAAAAATAAAAAGTTTTATTTTAATTAAAAAAAATAAAAATCTTAAATTCAGAATATATATTCTTGGTGGTGGATGTAGTGGATTTCAATATCAATTTACTTTTGATGAAAATATAAATAAAAACGATATGTTAATTAATCAAGAAAATATTTGTCTGATTATTGATCCTATTAGTTTGCAATATTTAAAAGGTGGGAAAATAGATTATGTAGAAAATTTAGAAGGATCTAAATTTATAGTATATAATCCAAATGCAAAAAATACATGTGGATGTGGTTCATCATTTAATATTTAAAACAATTAAAACAGTTAAAATTAATCAATATGAATATAAATATTGGAATTATTGGTGCTTTAGATCAAGAAGTTAAAATGTTTAAAAAAATTATAAATTGTAAACAAATAAAAAATATCGGGCAATTTAAAATTTATATAGGAACATTTAAAAAAAATAATATTTTTTTAATAAGGTCTGGTATTGGAAAAGTTTCAGCTAGTATTGCATCTATGATTCTTATTAATTTATTTAAACCTAATATTATTATTAATAGCGGTTCGGCAGGTAGCTTATACCCGAAACTACAAATAGGAGATATTATTATTCCTAATGAGTTATGTTACTATGATGTAAATTTAATAAATTTTGGATATTCTAGAGGACAAATACCTCAATATCCAAAAAAATTTAAAATCAATAAAAATCTATATCATATTGTTATAGAAATTGCTATGAAATTTAAATATCAATTTAATACAGGACTTCTTCTTACTGGAGATTCATTTATTAGAGGAGAAAATTTAATTAATAAATTAAAATTTCAATTCTCTTCTGCAATTGCAGTAGAAATGGAGTCCACAGCAATAGCACAAGTGTGTTATCAATTTCATATTCCATTGATTGTTATAAAATCAATATCTGATTTATCTGATAAACAAGCCACATTAAATTTTAAAAAAAATATATCAATTGCATCATCACAATCTGCTAGTTTGGTGAAACTAATACTGGAATATACAAAATTTTATAAATCTATTGAATAAATAATAGCATTATCCTAATATTTTTGATAATCTTTACTAAATTAAAGTATTTTTAAATACTAATTGATTATAAACTATTTTAAAATACTTAATAAAAAATCATTATCCTTCTTTAAAAAAATCTAAAAATAAACTCTATTATTTCACTGCACTTACAATCAATTACTAAATAATTTATTATTAATATATTTAAGGGTAAAAAAAATACCATGATTAATAAAAAAATATGGCATGAAACACTTCATTGTCATCTTGGACAATATTTTTTAATTGATAAAATATTATATCAACAAAAAAACAAATATCATGATATTAAAATATTTGATAATTCAGTTATGGGTAGAATAATGACTATAGACAATATAGTTCAAACTACAGAAAAAGATGAATTTATATATCATGAAATGTTAAGTCATGTACCTATATTTTCTCATGGATTAATCAAAGATGTCTTAATAGTAGGTGGAGGTGATGGAGGTATATTAAGAGAAGTATGTAAACATAAAAACATTAATAATATTACTATGGTAGAAATTGATATTAGTATTATTAATTTATGTAAAAAATATTTTCCCACTCATAGTAATAATGCATATGAAGATCCTCGTTTAGAACTAATTATTGATAATGGATTAAATTTTGTAAAAAAAACAAATAAAAAATTTGATTTGATTATATCTGATTCTACAGATCCAATTGGACCTGGAAAAAGTTTGTTTATTTCGGAGTTTTATTTAAATTGTAAAAAAAATCTTAAAAAAAATGGAATTTTTGTAGCACAAAATGGCGTTTCTTTTTTTCAAAAAAATGAAATTGTTTCAACTTATAAAAATTTAAAAAAATATTTTTACGATGCTAGTTTTTATCAAGCAGCAATTCCTACGTATTATGGAGGAACAATGATGTTTGCATGGGGCTCTGATAATATAGAATTACGTTTAACTAATCTCGAAAAGTTAAAATCTCGTATAAAAAAAACAAAATTAATTTTTAACTACTATAACCCTCACATACATATAAGCAGTTTTTCTTTACCTCAATATATAATTAATACGTTAGATAAAAGTTAGAAATCCTTTCATAGGAGAGTAATTAAATTGCAAAAACTAAAATTATATGGCTTTAATAATTTAACTAAAAGCCTAAGTTTTTGTATCTATGATATTTGTTATGCAAATACTAATAATTCAAGAAATAGCTATATTGCATATATTGATGAACAATATAATGCTATTCGATTAACAAAAATATTAAAAAAAACATGTTCAATTATTGGTGCTAATGTGCTAAATATATTTCATCAAGATTATGATCCACAAGGCGCTAGTGTAACTATATTAGTATGTGAGGAACCAATAAATTTAGATACAGTGAATATTGAAAAAAAAAATAATAATATTATTTCATCTTCTGTTTTAGCTCATCTAGATAAAAGTCATATTTGTGTTCATACATATCCAGAGAGTCATCCTCAAAGTGGAATTTGTACTTTTCGAGCAGATATTGAAGTTTCAACTTGTGGAATCATATCTCCTCTGAATGCGCTAAATTATCTTATAAACCAATTAGAATCAGATATTGTAACAATTGAATATCGTGTCAGAGGCTTTACTAGAGATATTGATGGAGTAAAACATTTTATTGATCATAAAATCAACTCTATTCAAAACTTCATGTCTAATAATATTAAATCTATGTATGATATGCTTGATGTAAATATATACCAAGAAAATATTTTTCATACTCGAATGTTGTTAAGAGAGTTTCATTTACAGAATTATCTATTTAATACTAGTGTAAAAGATTTATCAAAAGAAGAACGTTCTTATATTGTTGACTTGTTATGGAAAGAAATGAGAGAAATATATCATGGCAGAAATATTCCAATGATAGAATCAATATAAAATTAATATAATTTATATATATATTTAAACAAATAACATTTAACATCGTTCTTTTAGAACAAGAAAAGATTATAGAAATAATATTTCTATAATCTTTTCTTGTTCTAAAAGAACGATGTTAAATGTTATCCAATAATATTTTTTTTTGAATTTAATAGATCTGTTATTGTTCCTTGAAAAGTTTGTGATGCTAAACAAATTGATTCAC